>NZ_JBFPDP010000006.1:116988-170363 GCF_040830845.1 Sivoneniella epilithica UHCC 1019 | reverse complement strand
TGGAATACTGAAGTCGAATCGTCCATTTGACCCCAACTTCCTCACCACTACCCCTTGACTTTCAAGACAGCATCTACGAGAACCTGATCCTCTTCAATCACATTAAGAAGCTGCCACAAGTCCTTTAGTGAATTGTTTGCAACAGGTTCAGTTAGACCAAGTAAAGTATTGGGTCGTCGAAATCGTACTGGGTAATCTGACACAACTTGCCATCCCTGCGAATCGATTTCAACAGCAGTCCAAGCGTCGGTTCCCAAATCCAGATAGATTTTGCTCTCAAACTCTGCCAACCGAATATAGACTTGGCGTTCTTCTCCTTCAAAGTTGGCTTTTGCTTGTAGAAGGTTCAGCACAGTGTTGATTGGTTCAGATGCGGCAGCCCGCTCATGCAACGCATACAGTTGATAGGCGAGGAATTGTTTAAATTGTCTAGAACGTACTAAAATCGTTTGCCTGCATTGGTTTAGCCAAACATCGGCGTAAGCAATGCGATCGGGAGTGTGAAAGAGAGTTAAATCTCCAGTAATCGCCAGTAGTAACTCCACTATCGAGGTTTTTTTATCTTCTTTAGTGGTAGTTTTTCCAGGTTTTTCCACATCAAAATCAAATTCTTCTCCTTTCCGCTCCCAAGCGGTAATACAGTTGGCGATCGCGTCTGGAGTTAGGGCAGGTTGGGGATCGCTCCGTTCAGCGGAATTCCAGATGCTGCTTCGTTCTTCAGGGTTGATTGGCGGTTGGCAGCGATCGCAAAACATCTCAAACAGTTTTTTAGGATTGTCCTCAAACGCTATGCCTTCGCTGTTTAGGTAGTTAGCCGTACCGATCAAATTTCGTGCTAACGCAGCGCCCGAATCATTGCGTATACCGTCTGGTAATCCGTCCTTGATCCAAGAGCGCTCCTTTTTTCGGAGTAGTCGTTCGAGTGGGATTTTTGCAGTTGATACTTCAGACGATAATAAAGATGAAAGATCAGAACGCTCTTCTGTTTCCCCTTGAACCACTCCTATTAGGTAAGAGAATAACCAATCGGGCAAATCAGCAGGGTCTTGTTCTGCCGGGGACTGCTTTGACAACCAGTCATAACGTCTCCCTGAAGGATGCAGAGATGGAGGCAAAACTGATTGATGATTGCTCCAGCGAAATTCCAGTTGCGACGCTTTGTTATCTTCTGCAACGCATGAAACAACCCAGCGTCCTTGAGGTGACTTGGAACGGGTTTTCTGAGCCGCCGCTGTCAGGAGAGCTTTTTGCTCTAATGTTAGGTGGAACGCCAGATGATAGCGTCCCGGTACTCCACTCGTCCAAGCAACTGTAGGAGGGATTGTCCGTCCTGCGGCAATTTCCTGCAACTTCTGGTGAGGCGCACTGCCATCTACGTCCAACCCGATCGCAGTTCCACCCCAAACAACACCGTAATTTTCTCCCTGCTCAACCCAGAGTCGAATTTGATCAGTGGTCAGTGTGTTGTCTTGCCAACCTTGATCAATAGGTTTCTTAGTTCCTTTCCTTACTCGACAAAAGTTCCAGTCAGTGGGCAAGAAAGGTAGTTTTAGATTAGAATCGGACGAAGACTTAAAGTTATTAGATGGGCGATCGCTTGATTGAGCGATCGCGCTTTTTTGCTCATCCATTTAAATATTTCTCCTATTTCTTTGGCGCTAATTTATTAGTCAATCGGGAGTTTTTTTGATTGCTTGCGAGACTAGCCAAAAAGTTATCTACTGCTCTTTCGTGCGCCTCCGGATCTCTAGAGCGGTTAATTAACCAATCCAGCAATAACTGTTGGTTGTAACGGACAAATTTGTCATCACCGCTATAGTGAACGCCGTTCCGTAAAAGTCCTTTCCGCCGCCAACTCTTGAGCGTCTCGACAGAAACTCCTAAAAGTTCTGCGGCTTGGTGTTTGGTAATAAATTTATAATCCAATTCAACCTCCTAACAGTGGTTGAGCCAAACCGTAAAAACGCAAAAAGCCGCCAGTACCAACGGTACTAGCGGCTTATCTTTTCAGGTTTAGCCCAAAATCTTCAGTTTTTGGCTGCGTTGATTTAATGGTTTCCAACGCAGCTACTAAGATATAACATATACCCAATCAACTAAATCAGAGTCGTTATTTTTAGATATTCTTAATTATTTTTAACAATTCAATTTTTTGAGGTGAAAGTGCTCACCAAGCTAAAATAAGTCCTAACTGTTTCTACTCCTTAAACAGCAAATCTGGCAGAACAGTGCTACTTTTAACGCTTGCTGCGTAGTCTCGATAAAGAGTTCGTACATCGTGACCTGTGACATCGGCAATGGCGACAGGGTTCAGTCCCGCATCAAGTGCATGACTGATAGCTGAATGTCTGGTGTTGTAGGGTTTTCTATAACTAATCCCAAGCCTAGTGAGGATGGTTTTCCAGGCACGATTTCTAAAGTTATGATCATCAATTGGATTGCCTTGACGAGTGATAAAAACTAAATCGTCTGGTTTAGTATTCTCCAGTTTTCTATCTTTAAGCATTGTCTGAAGGCGAGGATTAAGTCGGATGGTTCTATCCTTATTCGTTTTAGTGGATTTGCGAACGCCTCGTGAAAGAGTTTCACCAATCCATATTTGAGAGTAGTCTTCTGAAATGTGTTTCCATCTCAGTCCGATCGCCTCAGACGTTCTACATCCTGTCCCAAACAGAAATTCAACGTAGTCAGCGTAGTAGTGGTAATGACTATCCGTGCGGAACGCTTGGGCGATCGCGCTAATTTCCTCACGATTAAATGGTCTGGGCTTTTGCTTGGGAGACACTTTCACTCGCTTGACTAGCTGTTCCCAAGGATTTGACTCACCTTCCCAAAGTCGCTTACTCATTCCCCATTTCCAGCAAGCTGCCAACAGACCCAAAGCTTCCTTAAGTGTTCGGTCTGCCAATTTCTTTTCAAGATAATCATAAAAATGTTCAGCCAAAACCTGATCGATGAGGATGGCAGGATTGTCTGCAAAGGAAAGCTTTCCCTTATCATCCTTGATTTGACAACCTTCCAGATGGTTGAGCAACGCATTATATTTTTCCAGAGTGCGCGCATAAACGATTTTGGATTTGTGTTTAATGAACCGCCGAATTTCCAGAGTGCGCGCATAAACGATTTTGGATTTGTGTTTAATGAACCGCCGCATCACCTCACCCGTTGTAACCAAGTTCAACTTTGAAGAGGAATGGACAGGCTGAGGTTTGTATTTGGATAACGTTTCGTCAAAATTCCCACTCAGAATATCCAACTCAATTTTTCTGGCTCTATCAGCCGCAATTTCTTTGTTCAGCCGACTATCAATCAGCCCTAAAGCGATCGCGTACCTCTTACCTTGATAGGTGAAGCGCAGCCTCAGCCAGCCTTTGTCAACTTCAATTTTGACTGTGCCCTTTGCCGCTTTTTTCTGTCTACCAATTTCTACCAATTCTTGATTATGAGCTTGAGAGGCTTTCATATCGGCACTCCAGGTAGGGATTTGTCTACCAATCTTCTACCAATATTATGCCTAAAGATACCTAGAACTACCCATTTGACGGGAGCTTATCGACATTACGAGAAGTGCCGCCAGCTACTCTAATGGCTGTAGTCCGCTTTAGAAAAGGCTTTTGGAGAATGGACACATCCCGACTCGAACGGGAGACCCCCACGATGTCAACGTGGTGCTCTAACCAACTGAGCTATGCGTCCATGACAGTTTACTAGAATACCATAGGTTGAGCGGAAAGGGCGATCGCGGATGAATAGTGTAATCAGAGCGGCGATCGCGATTGTTGAGAAGGTCTATTCTCATCCATAACTTACACGGATAGCGTTAAACTTAGTTGCGAGAATGCCTGCTAAACGGGTCTCTGTGTTAAGTTCGTTCACATAGAACAATCTTGCAGAGTTTGGGAATAAAGGAGAATACTCTTGGAATCGCGCTCACATCAAGCTTTACATTCTTCTAATCGAGAAGATATTAGTGAATATGTTGCTCATCTTCAGCTTCATATGAGTTTACAGGCTCGCAACTTAGTTCCACCCCTAACCCAAGTAACCGATAGCCGAGAGCAATTGCTCCAGCAAACCCAAGCCCATTTTGAAAAGCTGATCTCTCGACAAATTCATTAATCTGCCATTTACAGCGGTTTTCACTTGAGTAGACCACAAACCCCTGTAGGGGCAGTTCGCGAACTGCCCCTACCTGTGTGGCTTACCCGTCCGACAATTGCTGTATCTAGAATACAAGTCTAGAACACAAAGCAGGGCTAATATTAGTCCTGCTTTTGCATGGGGTACATTTCAAGAATGAGATTTCCTAATTCATCGACTTCCTCATGTTGCTCTAACCGCTCTATGGGTCAAGCGCGTCCTATTCCTATGAGGGTTGCATATGAGGTTGATGGCGTTGACTTCTAAATAAAACCGATGGAGGATTTCTAGGACAGTTGACCAAGAAATTGGGATCTGTTCGGTACTATGACAATACGCTTGCCACTTATCATCATCCGAATCAATGGACAATTTAGATCCCGAATCTTTGCGATCGCGCTTTAATATTTCCAAAATTGCCATCCAGCGTCCGGTTTTAACCCTCAGCTTTTGGCTGGCAGTAGTAGTCGCAGGGGTGCTGGCATTTAGCTCCCTCAAGTATGCGCTGTTTCCAGACGTAACTTTTCCGGTAGTGGTGGTAAATGCTTCGGCACCACTGAAAACCGCTGTGGACACTGAGCAAAAGTTGACTAACCCGATTGAAGCCACCCTGAGCGATTTGAAAAACGTGGATGGGGTAGAGTCCACAACCTATCCAGGACAATCGGTGGTGCGGCTGCGGTTTGCTGTGGGCACCAACCTGGAGGAATCAAGCCAAACAGTGAAAGTGGCATTGAGAACTGTGGCACTGCCTACCAAAACAACGACCAAGGTGATTTCGGTCAATTTAAACGAAGCGGCGGTGGTTAGCTATGCAATCGACAGTTCGTCGCAAGATTTAAAGGCGTTGAGCAAAACGGCACAGGATCAAATTATTCCCGCGATCGCAAAGCGACCCGGCGTATTAAAAGTGACATTGCTGGGTGAGCCGAGCAAACTGGACTTGACTAACCCCCCGACGCTAGAAGATTTGACCAAAAGCGGCAACTTGGTTCGGTTTAACGGACAGGAAGCCCTCGCATTTCAGGTGGTTAAAAAGAGTGATGCCAATACCTTGGAAGTGGTGCGCGAGGTGAACCAGGAAGTGGAGCGTCTGCAAACTAAATTCCCCAACGTACAATTTTCCCTGGCAGCGACCCAAGCGGACTACATTGAAGCCGCTACCCATGAAACGGTGAAAGCTTTAATTGAAGCAATCATACTCTCGGTGATCGTCATTTATCCCTTTTTGTGGAATTGGAAAGCTACGGTTATTTCGGCGCTGGCAATTCCCATGTCTTTGCTGGGCACTTTCATCGTTATGGCATTTTATGGGTTCAATTTTGAAACGATTACCCTACTCGCGCTGGCGTTGGTGATTGGCAATGTGGTGGATGATGCAATCGTGGATGTGGAAAATATTGCCCGTCATTTGGAAGAAGGGGAATCTCCTCGGCAAGCGGCAATTTTGGCAACTGAGGAGATTGGGTTAACGGTTACCGCCGCAACGTTGACCGCGATCGCGGTTTTTCTGCCTGTTGGCACGATGGGCGGTGTGTTGGGGCAATTCTTCAAACCCTTTGGCATCACCATTTCGGCAGCCATGATTATGTCTCTACTGGTTGCTCGGACTCTATCTCCCTTACTAGCGGCATCCTGGCTAAAACCGCCCAAACCTCGCAATCATGATAACCCCAGTCTTGCCGATCGCTTCCAGCGCGGGTTTGATCGGTTAAATCAGCAATATCAACGGCTATTGCAATGGTCACTGACGCATAAAGCCATAGTGGTCGCGATCGCTTTAGCGAGTTTTGTAGGCGGCTTAGCGCTGATCCCCTTGATTCCCAAAGGTTTTATTCCCAAACTCGATCGCGGTGAATTTAATATTTCATATATTGCCCCCACTCCCCAAATTCCTGAAGCGCTGAAGCAAGCACTATCGAGGCAGGCAAGCGGACAAGGTGAGATCGATCCCCGTCAGCTACCCCCCGGCGTTTCACCAGAGCAACTGGCAGCGGCGCAAGGGCGATCGCCCCAACCTTTGCCGGAGTTTGACCCGCTACAAGATTCGCTCACCGTTGCCAAAAGACTGGATGGATTTGTGCAGCGATCGCCGGATGTTAAAAGTACTTTCACTGTGGTTGGCTCTCGGCAAGGCGAAGTTAACAAAGGCACAATTTATGTGAAGTTAAAAGCAGCCCGAACAGCGAATACGGCTGAGGTGCAAGAGCGATTTCGGCGAGATTTGCCCAAAATTGCTGGCGTAACCACCAGCATTGAAGATATTCAATTTGTGGATACAGGCGGCGACAAACCGATCCAAGTACAGATTCAGGGCAATGATTTATTTGCCCTAGATCGCGCCGCACGAGAGATTCAAACCCGCCTGACCAAAATTCCTGGCTTGGTGGATGTGTCTGCCACAACCCAGGCTGATTCTGACACGATTCGCGAAATTCAGCACGATAATCAACAGCAGGTTGCCACCATTAGCGCTAATCTAGGGCAAGGCTTGACGATTGGTGAAGCGGGCGATCTCGCCACGGCAGAGGCAAAAGCGGTGCTTCCACCCGGAATTTCTCTGCGCTTGGGCGGCGATTCTGCCAGAATTGATGACATTTTGAGCAGTTTTGGCAAAACCTTAGCGCTGTCCTTGCTGTGCATTGTGGGTGTGCTGTTTGCGCTGTTTCGCCGCTGGACAGACACCCTCGTCATTTTTCTATCGTTGCCACTGTCAATTGTGGGTGCCATGGTGGGCTTACTGATTTCCCAAAGCGACTTTGGCATGATTTCGCTCATCGGCATTATCTTTTTGCTGGGTTTGACGAGCAAAAACGCAATCCTGATTGTGGATTACATCAACCAACTGCGGCGATCGGGTTTTCAGCGAGATGATGCCATTCTCAGAGCGGCTCCTGTCCGTCTCCGTCCCATTCTCATGACCACCGTGGCGACTTTGCTAGGAATGCTGCCGATCGCGATCGGTTGGGGCGCTGGAGTAGAATTGCGATCCCCCATGGCGATCGCCATCATGGGCGGCTTAATTACTTCCACCCTGCTCAGCCTCATCGTCATTCCTGTCCTCTACGCTTTGCTAGATAACCTCAACAACGCTATTAAACGCAGCTTAAGTCGAAATTATTGACGCAGAGTTTCAGGTTGGAAAAGTGCAAAGGAATTTGAGGCTCTTATAGTGCAAAAAGTATTTGTCACGGGGGGCACAGGGTTTGTGGGTGCTAATCTTGTGCGTTTGCTATTGCAAGAAGGCTATGCCGTTAAAGCGTTAGTGCGTCCCAACAGTCAGTTGGATAACTTGCAGGGACTGAATGTGGAACTGGTGCAGGGCAGCCTCACCGATCGCAACTTGGATCAGGCAATGGCTGGCTGCCAGGGATTATTTCACGTTGCGGCTCACTATTCCCTCTGGCAAAAAGATCAGAAAATTTTGCATGAATACAACGTGCTGGGAACGCGAAACGTCTTAGCAGCGGCGCGGACTGCTGGAGTCGATCGCACGATTTATACTAGTTCAGTCGCCGCGATCGGAGTGAAACAAGGGGCGATCGCGGACGAAGCTTATCAAAGTCCGGTAGAAAAGCTAATTGGAGCCTACAAGCAATCCAAATATTGGGCAGAACAAGAAGCCATCAAAGCGGCACAATCTGGACAAACCATCGTCATTGTGAATCCCAGTACGCCGATTGGTGCCTGGGATATTAAACCTACGCCCACAGGAGACATCGTATTGCGCTTTTTGCGTCGCCAAATGCCCGTTTATTTACACACGGGACTCAACTTCATCCATGTGCAGGATGTGGCATGGGGGCATTTACTGGCATATCAAAAGGGAACAACGGGCGATCGCTATATCTTAGGGCACCAAAACATGACCCTCAAGTATCTACTTGACCAGCTAGAGCAAATCACCGGGCTACCCGCTCCTTCGCGTTCCATTCCTGCCTGGGTTCCCCTGTCTGTCGCCTGGATTGATGAGACTCTCTTAGCCAAGTTGGGCAAAACTCCGTCTGTTCCGATCGATGGCGTACGCATGGCAGGACAACTCATGTACTACGATGCTTCAAAAGCGGTGCAAGAATTGGGGCTTCCCCAAACTCCAATTGTTGACGCTTTGAAAGATGCCGTAGAGTGGTTTGTAACCAAAGGTTACGCATAAATCCTAGTTGACTCAGTGATAGATTGCCTATCCCCTGAAGCCTGAAACCTGAAATCTGTTTTCCCGTTCCCTATTTTTCCAGTGAGGAGTGAATCGCGCTATGGCAGTTAGTTTTCAACAAGCAATGGATATTGGTAAATACATCGTTACCCAGCGATTGAAAGGACGCAAACAATATCCCTTAACGCTCATGCTAGAGCCGCTCTTTCGGTGTAATCTTGCCTGTTCTGGTTGCGGCAAAATCCAGCATCCGGTCGAGATTTTGAAGCAAAATTTGTCGCCTGAAGATTGCTTTGCAGCCGTGGAAGAATGCGGTGCGCCAGTGGTGGCAATTCCGGGTGGTGAACCCTTGCTTCATCCTCAAATTGATGAAATTGTGCGCGGTTTAGTAGCACGCCGCAAATACATTTATCTCTGCACCAATGGACTCTTGCTAGAGAAAAGCCTGCACAAATTTGAACCATCCCCCTATTTTTCTTTTAGTGTGCATCTGGATGGGCTGCGTGAACTACACGATAAATGCGTCGATCGCAAGGGAGTATTTGATACGGCTGTGCAAGCAATCAAAGCAGCCAAAGCCAAAGGGTTTCGCGTTACCACCAACACCACTGTATTTGAGGGGTCTGATCCCAAAGAAATTCAAAACTTCTTTGATTTTGTCGCAACCTTGGGAGTAGATGGCATGATGATCTCTCCCGGCTATGGCTATGAGTGGGCACCGGATCAAGACCATTTCTTAAAACGGGAGCAAACCAAAGCATTGTTCCGCGATATTTTGGCTCCTTACACGGCAGGCAAAAAGAACTGGAACTTTAATCACAATCCTTTGTTTCTCGACTTTTTGACCGGCGAGAAAGACTATGAATGTACTCCTTGGGGAATGCCAAGCTTTAGTGTACTGGGCTGGCAAAAGCCTTGCTACTTACTCAATGAAGGGCACTATCAAACCTATCAAGCGCTCATAGACGGCACCGACTGGAGCCAATATGGTCGAGCGAGTGGCAATCCGAGTTGTGCGGACTGCATGGTGCATTGTGGCTATGAGCCAACCGCAGCGGTAGACGCGATGAATCCTCAAAATATTACGCGATCGCTGGGGTCGGTGTTTAGTATGAGTCGCTAATGCGATGGTTGGACTGAGAGCAGAGACAGCGCTGTTCTCAGTTCAAGAAAATTTAAAGCCATTAGTTATTAATGAACGTATTAGCAGTTATATCTGCTGTTAATACTGCGGTTTTGCAGAACCTTAAAATTTGTTGGTTAGAATCAGATTTTTTCCGGAAACTCTAGTATCAGCAGTGGAGAAATAATAGTAATTGTTAATTTCTAAGGCAATTTCTTAACTGCTCAGATTCTAGATTCATGTGCGCTAGATTCGTATCATAAATTTGCAAGCCTAATCCTGTTTTTCTTTCTATTAAATGTCAAATTCAAATTTAATTATTTTTTTGTATCAGATTATTCACTTGCCGATTTGATTGGAGTTTATCTTTCTTAAATAACTCTTTGATTTCCTCTTAAGTTGTAACGGAGTTATATTTCAAAACATTGATATCTAGCTTTCAACCTCTTTATAGAACTTTTTTTTAACGATGGAGATTGTTTAGCTGAAACAGCTTTTTCAATTGATCTTCCTATCGTAGGAGCGTGTCAGAAAATACTTATTCTTACTCAAAAATATTTTCAAAGCATGTTGATAAATAAAGAAGTTTTCACCTTTTAGACAGCATTAAATTATTTTAGAGAGGCAGGTTTTCCAGTTGGGTAAGGCATTTTCATCTTAAATGAAACGTCTTGTTGTATATTTAGAGCCAACCTGGTGTAATGACTTAGAGGAGTGAATCCATGCAGCTATGCAAAAGTGCTTTAGAAGTATTAGAAGAGACAAGCCGGACATTTTACATTCCCATCAGTCGGTTACCATCAGGGCTTCAAGAAGCAGTGGCTTCTGGTTACTTGTGTATGCGAGCGATCGATGAAATTGAAGACCATCCAACCTTAGATAATGCACTTAAAGCACAACTGCTACAAATCATTAGCTTGAGCCTACAAGCAGGAACTCACGAAATGCGGGCAAGCGATCTGGCTGCTGCGCTTGGCGAATACAAAGACCTATTGCCGGAAGTGTCTTATCGGATTGGAGAATGGGCACTCCTAGCACCCGAATCGATCGCGCCGCGAGTGTGGGATGCAACAGCGGCAATGTCCGATCGCATGGCATATTGGGCGCGCATTAACTGGAAAATTGAAGACCGAGCCGATTTAGACCAATATACGTTTGGCGTGGCTGGAGCCGTTGGGTTACTGCTCTCTGATCTATGGGCATGGTATGACGGCACCAAAACCAACCGTTCTCACGCGATCGGCTTTGGTAGAGGATTACAAGCTGTCAATATTCTCCGCAACCACACTGAAGATAAAACCCGTGGTGTAGACTTCTTTCCCACCGGATGGACGGCGGAACAGGTTTATCACTATGCTCGCCAAAACCTTGAGCTTGCAGATGCCTATACTGAGGCACTTCCCCTCGGTCCAGCCTTGGACTTTTGCCGAATTCCCCTGACTTTGGCTCATGCCACACTCAATGCGATGGCTCAAGGAGAAGCCAAATTGAGCCGCAGTACCGTGATTGATTTGGTGAGCCAATTAACCAGTAGTAGTGTTGGCTAAGCAGTGTTCGCTAGGTTGCCTAGAAGGACTGAGATCGCGGACATGGGAATAGATTAGGACTGAACAAAGAGAATCCAAGATGGTTATTCTCCCTCAACCTGCTCTCGATATTCATCGGCTGACAAGGTATCTTCTAGGTCGATATCATCAATCCGCACTTTCAGCAGCCATCCTTCGCCATAGGGATCATCCCCAATCTGTTCAGGAGCCTCTAATAAAGCACTGTTGATTTCAATCACGGTTCCACTGACAGGAGCGTTGAGATCTTCAACGGCTTTAACGGATTCGATCGTGCCAAATTTCTCACCTCGCTCGATCGCATCTCCCATTTCAGGTAACTCTAAAAACACGATATCGCCCAGTTGGTCAATCGCAAACGCCGTAATGCCAATGGTGGCAATTTCTCCGTCTAGCCGTGCATATTCGTGGGTGTCAAGATACTTCAGATCGCTAGGATATTCCAGTGTCATGGGTCTTCAAATTAATAGGAGAGTTTACGGAAGAGTTGAATTTCAACCCTTATAACTCATACCTCAAAAAACAGGATTCCTAGCGATTTTTGTAAAAAATTCCAAGAAATTAGATCGTATTCTTCCTACAAAGTCGCTGCTGCTGGAGGACGACGATAGAAAGGACGCTTCACGACGATCGCCGGATGAAGTTTGCCGCGAATTTCGACTTCCAATGGCTGACCCGGCTTGGAAAATTCGGGGGACACATAGGCAAGGGCGATCGCCTGACCCAACGTCGGCGATTGGGTGCCGCTCGTCACAATTCCGATTCCCTTACCGTTGACCATCACCGGATAATCATGCCGCGCAATATTACGTCCTTGCATCTGCAAGCCCACTAAACGCCGCGCTACCCCATGTTGTTTTTGATGTTCCAAAGTGGGTCGCCCCACAAAATTGGCTTTACTATCCAGGTGAACCAGCCATCCCAATCCTGCTTCCAAGGGCGTGGTTGTATCGTCAATATCCTGCCCATACAGTGCCATTGCTGCCTCTAGCCGCAAGGTATCTCGACAGCCCAAGCCACAGGGCACCACGCCCAACGTGAACAGCGCTTTCCACAGATCGATCCCCACTTCTGGCGACACCATGACCTCAAAGCCATCCTCCCCGGTGTAACCCGTGCGCGCCAAAAATCCAGGTTTTCCTAAAATCGTGCCGTCTAAATGCCCAAATGCTTGGATGGGGGACAGATCTTCTTGAACTAGGGTTTGCAGTTTGGCGATCGCGTCTGGTCCCTGCACAGCAATCAGAGCCTGATCTAGGGAACAATCCTGAAACGTCATCTCAGTTAAATCTAAATGGCTCAGCATCCACGCTTTATCTTTATCAGTGGTAGCAGCATTAACGATCGCCACCCAATGCTCTATCCCGTCGCTCTCTGTGCCCTGGTAGTAAAAAATTAGATCATCAATAATTCCAGCATGGTCATTTAGTAACACCGTATACTGAGCTTCTCCAGGTTTTAGCCGGCTTAGGTCAGACGGTACAAGCGTTTGAAGTTGTTGCAAAACAGTTTTGCCCGTCAGCCGAAACTTGCCCATATGGGAAATATCAAACATCCCGGCGGTTGATCGCACGGCGTGATGCTCATGGGAAATACCAGAGTATTGAACCGGCATCTCCCAGCCAGAAAACTCTGTCATCCGAGCGTTTAGCTGTTTCGCCAAGGAGTAAAGCGGCGTGCGAGCAAGGGCTGTGGTGTGGTGTGGGTCAGTCACAAAACAAGTGTCAAAAGGAATACCCTTTATATTACCGGGCTGGTTCTGGCAAATCCTTACAAGAATACGATTACTAGCAGTAAAAAGCCAAACATAGTCACCGCTGTGGCGATGAAAGTACCCGCGATCGATGCCTCTGGAAAGTCAGTTTTTTGCGTCTCCGGATTCGATCCAGAAGAACGTCGAGTCAACGTTGAAACCTGTTTCACTAGAACCTCTGAAGTTTATACCTGGATAAATAACTCAATCTGTGTTGTCCAATCATCTACAATTATACAAAACTTTACATACCCCAAATGGAGTAATCCATCAACGGGCGTTTAACAAATTTCAAAAAGGCAGGATTATTACAGAAAGCGAGTAGCGAAGTTTTGCGATCGCGTGGGAGAAAGGGCACGGGCTTTGAGAATTGCGGCACCTAAAAAGGCATAAGACAACACGCCGACAAATGCCAGGAATACTGGACTTAGCATCCCTGCCACATTCCAGAGCGTGTGTAAGCTAGCCGCAGTGCAGAGTCCAATGCCTAAAATGAGCCAGCGTTGGCGAGATCGGAGGACACTTAGCCCAATGAAATAGCCAAAGTAGCCACTGTAAGCCATATGTCCGGCGACCAAGCCTAATACTCTGGGTATGAGCAACTGTAATCCCGCAAGTTGAGCGGCTTCTTGTCCGCCTAAAAGGGATGATTTATAGGTTGCGGGAACATACACTCCCAAGGTTTCCATGAGGCTAAAACCCACGGCGGAAGCTGCGCCTAGCAAAATTCCATCTAGGGGTTCCCATACGCCAACACGAGTGCGGAAGGGCGATCGCAGCCGTAACCCTAACCCCAAGGCGATGAAAACAGGCACCGCTTTGAGCAACTCCTCCATCAACCCTGCGCCAAAAAACATCTTGATCAGCAGCACCCCAAAACTAGTCGCGGCATTGGTGTTGGATAAATCACCGGGCAAGAGGTCGTGAAAGATCAACGTGAACAGATCGAGGATGGGGCTGATCAAAATCAGCGCGGTCAGAGTTGCCACAGCCAAAAGCAGCCACCAGGGTTTTTGCTTGCCGCAAAGCTGATAAATGAAATATAGTGCCGCGATCGCCAAATATGCCGCCAGCAACAGGTTAAACAGTACCGGATTGCCGATCGCCAAAAACAACAGCACCACAAAAGTAATGGTGACAATTGCGGGCACCAAATAAGCTTTGTGAGTCAGTTCGCGCCCAGTAGACAGGATCGGAAATAACTGAGTCAAACTGACATCTTCTTCTAGATTGACGCGGTTTTTGGGCGGCGGCAGCGTCGGATCGAGATCCAGGGAAAATGTCCCTAGCGGCACTCCAGAATTGTCTAGCCGTTGCTCTGCTGGTTGGAGTTGACATTCAAAAATAAATTCTGGACCGTTATGCCCTAGCATAATGCGATCGCCGACCTGCAAAACTTGGCATCCTTGCACACGAGCGCCATTGACGAACGTACCATTGCGGCTATTCAGGTCACACACTTGCCAAAATCGCTTCCCGTTCGGTGCCTCAACCCCCAGAATGGGATCAATTTTTGCATGGTGTCGGGATACTGAACGATATAAAGAGGCATCCAGCGAAACATCGCAGCGCAAATCGCGTCCTACAGTAATAGGTTCAGTGGGAGACAGTAGATAGTAGGGTTGTCTGTGCCCTAGATGCTTCCTGCCACTTAATCGAAGAAATGCAATGGATTGAATGCCCGACATTTTGGGAAAAGTGTGCCGAGGTAAGGGGTCTGTCCAAAAAGTAGGCATTCAGTAGGGTTAGGCATTCAGCAGAGTTTGCGAGGTTACTTTTGATTCGCTCTAGTATCTCGAACGGCTGCCAAAAAACAGCCAATTGTTAAAGGAATACTCAGCGCTAAAATAATTCCAGTGACTAAACTACCGAGTTCCGGTTCACCGGAGGATAACTCAAATACTGAGCCAACTGCCGCGATCGCCGTAATGCAAGAACCTGCTAGAAGTATGCCGCTTTTTGGAGTCACTATAGACTAATCCCGAAACATCTCAATTGGCTAAAAATTAGACCATCCACATGAAAATTTTAAACAGATGGTTAAAAAACATACAGAAACGAACCGCTTGCCGAAAATTACCTCTTAGCTGATCGGTTTCACTGCTTTTACCGAAAAGCCATATTTAATCAATTCTTGATTCAACTCCAAGGCATTCTCTACGCGATCAACAAATAAAACGCCGTTTAGGTGATCGATTTCATGTTGAATGCAGCAGGCAAGCAGTCCGGTTGCAGTGAGCCGCTGAGGACGACCGTTTTCGTCTTTATAGGACACTTCAATTGCCGTTGGGCGTTTAACATCTAGATAGACATTGGGGATGCTGAGGCACCCTTCCTGGTTTACGACAATCTCTTGACTAGCATTGGTCAGCGTCGGGTTCATCAAAATCAGCGGCGGTTTTGTAGCGTCATCCGGGTCGCAATCTACAACAATGAGTTGCTTATTGACCCCAACTTGCGGTGCAGCTAACCCAATACCATCAGCGCTATACATAGTCTGCAACATTTCTCGAATCAGTTGCTTAATCTCTGCATCCACCTTGG
The DNA here is from genome assembly GCF_040830845.1 of Sivoneniella epilithica UHCC 1019. Taxonomy (NCBI): domain Bacteria; kingdom Bacillati; phylum Cyanobacteriota; class Cyanophyceae; order Leptolyngbyales; family Leptolyngbyaceae; genus Sivoneniella; species Sivoneniella epilithica. Next base: position 155,085 of record NZ_JBFPDP010000006.1, on the reverse strand, counting down.
CGATTCGTTTGGCAGGCGATCGCAACACGCGATCGCCCAACTGATGGATTTCCAGCGGTGGCTTTGCTAATTTCTTTTTTTCTACCAAAACCTCAGCAGTCATGGATGTGGCACTCACAGCTTTAATATAAAAGGTCGGACTCATTCCGCATTATTGTATCTTATCGAATTTTCAGTCTATTTAGCAGTTATTCACAAGTCTATTATTCACAAGTCTATTGCTCTACATTCCGCCCCCCCCCATTCCGCACTCCGTACCTTCCACATATCAATGTTATGGCTCCCTAGTTACGGCTCCACATTCCTTTCCCCGATTTGCACTGATTCAAATACAGGACAAAATCCCTCCGGCGTAACTTTGAACTCAAACAAAGGGGAGGCATCGTTCCAGCAGTGCTGCCCTCGATAGTGGCGACAGTTGCCACAGCAGTTTCGCAAGGGAGAGTTGGCATCCACCCAATCCAATAGGCGATCGCTCTCTTGAGGGCGCAGTAGTTCCCGTTGGGGCAAGCCACGCAGCACCAGTTCATCACCTTGCCAGCGAGCTTCGATCAAACCGGTATCTGCTAAACCCCGCCAGCGTGGATCAGCCGCGATCGCATTCGGTAGAGTAATTGTCACCAGGGCATCTAGTTCAGTCAGTTCTCCTTCATAGCTCGTATCAGGAGGAGCAGGTTGCAAAAAAGTATCCCCAATCGGCAGTTCTACCCTCGTGCCGCTAGCCGGCGAATGAAGATGATACCGATTATGTAATTCATCTAAGCCCGTTAAATCTGATAAATATGCCGCTGAACCATGAACAAACATCACATGCTGAGGACGGAGGTTGTGAATCAGTTGGGTGGTTCCAGTGCCATCACAATGGTGTGCCAGCAAGTAAGTTTCAGTTGCCAAATCGGTTGCCACAGTAGAAGACGGCATTGGCAACGCCCCTGCGTCGCGCTCAATCTCATACCGCCGATCTGCTTCTAAGGGCAACAACAACAGCCATGCGTTTGGATTCTCACGATAATACTGACGCAGATCTGCCGTTTCATCGGTCACTATAATACAGGGAGTTTGTCCTAACTGGGCACAACTTTCTGGAGTGAGACGGCGCACCCGTGGACGCACCCGTTCATCCCAAAAGAGGGGTTGGTGACGGGCAAAATTTTGAACGGACGTGGGCAGATGAGGCAAAATTTCTAGGTAGGCATCACAGCCATCCGCTACTGCTCCATCAACCCAAATGTCAATGTCTCGTCCCGTGAAATAATGATGGCTTCGCAACAGCAACAACAACTCTTGCCCCAAGCCCAAGGAAGCAGGTAACACAATAGACTGTTGGCGGGCGATCGCCTGATCAATTCGCTCAGCCAAGTGGTTTTCTTGGTGGCGACGATGGGGATGACGTGCCGTCCCATAGCTGCCTTCCACAATCAGCACATTGGGCTGAAGCCCACGTAACTCTTCTAGCGGCAACCCTTCCACCAAACGGGTGTTCGATAAAAAGAAATCTCCCGTATAAAGCACCGTATAGGAACGAGAAGGGACATTTTTTTCAGGGGGAGCGGTATAAGAAAGCAGAATTGCTGCGGCTCCTGGCAAGTGTCCCGATGGATAGATTTCAGCACTCAGTCCATCTAAAAATTCAATGGGTGTGCGCCAAGGCAACGCATGACAAAATTGCGGCGGTTCATTTCCAGAGGGGTCAAGCCAATTGAGCGCCAATAGCTGAGTGGTTACTTCGCTGGCATAAATGGGCAGCTTGGGGAACGATTGATGCAGTTCTAGCAATCCCCGTGCATGATCTGCGTGGGCATGGCTACATAGCACCAAGTCAGCCGGAGGTTCGCCTGTTGGGTTGAGTAAAGGAGAGAGATCGGATAAACCACAATCTAGCAAAATCCGGTAGGTGCCAATTCGCAACAGTAGGCAGACTCCCTCGCCTGAATGACCCACGCCATAGGTTAAACATTCCAACTCAACCACGTTTGTTTTGCATCTCCATGGGGCGATTCGTGAAACGATCCCTCCGGGAATCGCTGCTTTTACCTAACTGCGCTACTCACCATCCCAAAAAGCAACTCATTATCTAGTGGGCTGAGCCATTGCCATGATAGTTATCTGAATCATAGAAGCCATTTTTTGTGCCAAAGAATAAACAAGCAATTGTAAAAAAAACAGTTAAAACGACCAAAACCAGTTTGATATCCATGGGTTCAACCCTTCCTAATTTATGGGGCTAGCGATCAACTTATTAGTTTATATAACGACTTACCAATATTCATCTACCTACTGAGTAGCTTTATTTTTGCAGACACTTTGTTTTTGCAGACAACTTTATTTTTGCAGACATTAGACAACTATGTCTTAAGTACACTGGTACTCCGTACTCTCAAGAAGCTAGCCACCGTATGGCAGTTTGGTGCTTCTCAAACACTTTCTAAAATTATTTTATCCAAACCAGACAGCCCAAAGATCTTACAACAAGTCTTTCTTAATCATGCTTCTGCCCACTTTTTCCTCTTTCCACAATTATAAAAATTCAGTATAATCACTGGCTTTTTAATGCTGCGTTGAAGAGTTCTTAAAGTTTTTGTGGGATTTATGGTAATCGGCAGCTAAATAATTACCGACTAATTCCGTGAATTTTCTGAAGTTAGCCAGTAACCTTTTTTTCGTTCATTCTGCACACGAGGTTTTATGCCCAAGCTGATTATCAATGAATTCTACCGAGGAAGTACCTTAACGACGGGTGATGAATTTATTGAACTGTTGTTGACAGAAGATTTAACTGCGACTCAACTGAATTCATTTTTCGTGGGCGACTCAACCAGCAGCAAAGCCACTAAGTTTTCTGCCTATGATTTCATCAATCTGGAGGCGATCGCGCCCGTATTTAAGGCAGGCACCCTGATCACGGTGGGGGGGACAACTGCCTTTGCTCAAAACACGTCCTACAATCCAAATGGCGGCGATTGGAACATTTCCCTCAATTTAGGCGGTTCCTTCCTGCCCAACGCCAATTCTGGCAACAACGGCGATATTGCTGGTGACGACGTAGTTTGGATTGATACCGCCAATACGGGTGCCACCATTTCTGCGGATGGGTTTGCAGTTGATATTGGAACCGCGACAGGTGCCTTTACAAGTGCTGCAACCGTCAACTTTGGCAGCAGCGTGAATAACACGGGTTATGCGCTTAACTCTGACTTGGCGGGCGCAACCAACACAGCAAACTGGACAACTGGCATTCCTTTAGCCTCAACCACTCCAGGGCAAGCCAACGGAGGCACAAATACAAGCTACATCGAGAGTTTACGAGTTGGCGCTCCAACCGTTGCAGCGTTAAGCATTACGGCTACTCCCACCTCCTTTTCTGAGGGCGCGGGGACGACGGCAGCAACAGGAACGGTTACGCGCACGGGCAGCACGACTAACGCGGTGACGGTAACCCTGAGCAGTAGTGACTCCAGTGAAGCGACGGTGTCTACCACCGTAGAAATTTTAGCCGGACAAGCCTCGGCAACCTTTGCGATCGCGGCAGTTGAAGACACCATAGTAGATGGTTCCCAAACGGTAACCGTGACGGCGGCAGCAACCGGATTCACCAGCGGCACTGCCAGCTTAACGGTGACTGACAACGACATCGCGCCCAGCACGACCCGCATTCATGATATTCAAGGAGCAGCCCACAGATCGCCGCTATTGGGTCAAACCGTAACGGCAGTTCCAGGCATTGTCACGGTTGTTCGCTCCAACGGGTTTTATCTACAAGATCCTAACCCTGATACCAACGATGCGACCTCCGAAGCAATTTTTGTCTTTACCAGTTCGGCACCCCCGGTAGCGGTGGGCGATGCCATCGTCGTTAACGGCACCGTGAGCGAGTTTCGCCCTGGCGGGTCTGGCGGCACCAATAATCTCAGCCTGACTCAACTCATCAGCCCAACAATAACAAAGCTCTCCAGTGGAAATGCGTTGCCTGTTGCGACGGTTTTGGGCAACGGTGGACGTGCCATTCCCACCCAAATTATCAGCAATGATGCCGCAGGTGGAAACGTCGAAAATGCTGGCACGGTGTTTGATCCGGCGGAAGACGGCATTGACTTCTATGAAAGTCTGGAAAGCATGTTGGTGCAGGTGAACAACGCGATCGCGGTGGGTCCGACCAACAGCTTTGGCGAAATTCCAGTTTTGGCAGACAACGGCGCGAACGCAGGCACCCGCACGGCACGGGGCGGTATTGTGATTCAACCCGGCGACTTTAACCCAGAGCGGATCATCATTGATGATGCCATTATCTCCAGTGAACCCCAGGTGAATGTAGGCGATACCTTTAACGGGGCGATCGTCGGCGTACTGGATTACAGCTTTAGTAACTTCAAACTGCTAAATACCCAAGCGTTGCCCACTGTTACACCCGGCGAGTTGCAGCGAGAAGTGACGAATTTGACGGCTAGCGCAAATCAGCTTACCGTTGCCACCTTCAACGTGGAGAACCTAGACCCCAACGATGGGGCAGCGCAGTTCAATGCTCTAGCTAGCGCCATTGTCAATAACCTGAAAGCACCCGATATTCTGAATTTGGAAGAGATTCAGGACAACAATGGTGCCACTAACGACAGCGTGGTTGATGCCAACATCACCTTCCAGATCTTGATTGACGCGATCGCAGCAGCAGGCGGACCCACCTACGAATTTCGTCAACTCAATCCTGTGGATGATCAAGATGGCGGTCAACCGGGCGGCAACATTCGAGTAGGCTTTCTGTTCAACCCCAATCGGGTCAGCTTCGTGGAAGGCTCTTTGCAGCGCCTCACTGACACCGACCTCAGCGATGGCAATGCTTTTCAAAGCAGCCGTAAACCTCTCGTGGGCACCTTCCAATTCAACGGGCAGGACGTGACGGTAATTGGCAACCACTTCAACTCTAAGGGTGGCGATCAGCCCTTGTTTGGACCCAATCAGCCGCCCACATTGACCAGCGAAATCCAGCGCAATCAGCAGGCAACAATTGTGCGTGATTTTGTTCAAGGGATTCTCACGCCCAATCCCAGCGCCAATGTGATTGTGGCAGGTGACATCAACGACTTTGAATTTTCCAACCCCGTCACCATTTTAGAAAGCGGCGGACTGAACACGCTGATTGAAACCCTGCCTCAAAACGAGCGCTACACCTACAACTTTGAGGGTAATGCTCAAGTGCTTGATCACATCTTGGTCAGCAATAGCCTGTTGACAAAGCTAGATGGGTTCGATGTCGTTCATATCAACTCTGAGTTTGCGGATCAGATCAGCGACCATGATCCCGTTCTGGCGCGGTTTAATTTAGCTCCTTTAAACCAGGTGATCAACGGCACATCTGGCAATGATACTCTCGCCGGTGGAGCAGGCAACGACACGATCGCAGGCGGTGCTGGCAATGACCAAATTAACGGTCAAGGTGGCAATGATATGTTGTACGGAGACAGCGCGATCGCTGCATTCACCACCAATCTTTTCCTGCAATTGCAGCCTTCCCGGTTAACACTAGAGTTTAAGGAAGGGACGGGCACCGCGATTACGGAACGACTGAGGCAAAATGGGCAACTTCCCGACACGTTCGGCAGCCTCAAGTTTACTGCACTCGATGCCAATGGCAATGCTGCTCAGACTTGGGTGGATCAGGGCGAAGGGATTGGTATTCAAGATGAGGGCGATCGCCGTGCCAACACAGCCCTTCGCAAACGAATTGAAGGTGGCGAACAGTTCAACATCGAGATTCTAGCCCAAACCGACTATGACAGCGCCCTAGGAGCCAACATTGTCCTGAACCGCTTTGATCCAGGCTCCCAGGCAACGATCATCGCGCTGAAGAATGGCACTGAAGTCGATCGCGAATCCTTCACAACTTCATCATTCAACTTTGAGTCTGACTCAGTGTTTGACCAATTGGTCATCCAAGGAGATATGGGCAAATTCACCTTCCGCTCTGTGAACCTGACAGGTGTTGTTAACAGTGCAGATGCAGGCAATGATGTGCTGAACGGGGGGGCAGGCGATGATCTACTGTTTGGCGGCGCAGGTAGAAATACGCTTACAGGCGGCATTGGCGCAGATACCTTCGTGCTTTCCCCCTTCGCTGGCACCGACACTATCACCGACTTCACCAGTGGGCAAGACAAGATTGCTCTATCGGGTGGCTTAACCTTTGGCAGACTCACCTTTGCCCAAGGCATCGGCACAAACGCCACGGATACCTTAATTAGCCAAACCGGCAGCACCAACATTCTGGCGGTACTCAACGGGATTCAGGCTAGTAGTCTTACGGCTACGGACTTTACAACCGTTTAATCAAACTTCTCTCATCAAAAATCGCCGTTTTGGGGCTGTATCAGTGGGATACAACCACTACCCGTCTTATGGGAAGAAGAGCTTTCGGATGACGAACTTGACAGCCGTCTAAGGTAATCTTTCTCACTGATCAAACCGAGGAGTATAAAACTTCTCGGTTTTTTGTTGTCTAAAGCTGTTATCCAAAACACTAAACACGTACCAAAATACTATGCGATCGCCAAAGTTATCAGCAGCAAACCAGCCCACACCTGTAAGATCGGTTAAAACAGAAAGAATCGCGGAAGTAAGAACGAACCCAACAGTTTTGGGAAGGTGAGGCAATGTCCCATGAAAACAGTATTATTCCTTTTAGGAGAACTGGATGACGATGATATTGATTGGATGCTAGCCACGGGGACTCGCGAAAACATGCCCGCAGGCACCATATTGATTGACGAAGGCATCCCCATTAACACTCTCTTTATTTTGCTGGAAGGAACCCTCAGCGTCACCACTGCCGCCACCCAAGGGCGCGAAATTGCCAATCTTCTCAGCGGCGATATTGTGGGAGAGATGTCTTTCGTGGATACGCGCCCCCCTTCCGCCACCGTTTCTGCGAAAGGGGAAGCCCTAGTTTTATGCATTTCCAGAGAAAAACTAGCCGATCGCCTCAAGTTTGATATTGGCTTTGCCGCACGGTTTTATCGAGCCTTGGCAATTTGTCTTTCTAGCCGGATGCGCCTCACGGTGAATCAACTCCAAAATCGAGATAAACCTCAATCTGGCAACCTGAATCACGAACTGCCCGTTAGCGAGTTAGCAAAAGATGCCCTAGAAAGTGTCGAACTGGCAAAGACGCGCCTAGACTGGTTGCTACGACGGTTGAAGGATAATTAAAGGTGGCGGTTATTGTCTTCGCTCTTTTGTATGGCTAGCTATCAGCGTACTGGTCAAGCTTTTCAAGGAAATAAAGTCTTCGTTGGTAGATAGCCGCTTTAGTCGATCGCGTCTGGGTCAATCCCCTGAGATCGCAGCAATTCTGCGAGGCGATCGACTCGTTGCCGTTCCTGTTCTGCCTTTTGGCGTTCCTGTTCTACTAACTCCATTCCCCAAAGGAGCAATTGCCCTGCCTCATCCCACCAGCGCAGCCAATAGCCGTCTCGCCCTTCTTTCTCCCCGCGCCAAGTGCCCAAAAATAGCTTCAGATCCTCACACCAGTGGCGACCTTCTTCATCGGGCTGCTCTAACTGATAGCGATCGCCTTCCAAGCGGTGGACTTCTAATAATCCTCCATCTGGCTCAAATATCACATAGGTCGGTATCTTCAAGACTTGCTCATAGAAAAACCACTTGCCTACCGGAGGAATTTGGCGAATTGAATATTCACCACCATCCGTCGCAGACAAAAACTCCATGACAATACTGGGAATCTCACCCTCTATATAAGGCGTGTAGCTTTGACGGGGTAGACCGGGTTGTTTCACTCTGGGCACATAGAGCCAGTCTGGAGCTTTTAGGGTCAATTCACCGCTAATTTTGGTACACAAACCAAAGTTTGAAGCAATCAAGTTCTCTAACTGAATCCGCCCAGCAAGTTCTAAACTTTCCCGCAATGCGCCTGCGATCAGAGGTTGTCCAGTATTTTCCACGGGCGTATCATCCAGTACAAAGTCGGCGGGGGGCTTTTCCCAAGTGATAATCAGTTCGGGACGGCGGCGAATCGGAGGATTGGGAGTGGCAACCATCGCAGTGACCTCAAGACCAAGACTTTCTCAGTGTAGCGGGGATCGATCAGCTTGACCTTAGAACTTGGGCTGACAGCACTGAATGAGTGGTTTTGCCGCCAATTTTTCTAAGCCAGCGGTTTGCAGCAAAGCGTTCTAGTCTTTTAGCGGACGAACTGTAAGAATGTCGAGTAACACTTTATTTGTCCTCATAACAAATTAGTGTCACTCTCTTTTGAATGACTGAAAACCATGAGCTACAGAGCTTACAACTTTTTAGAAAAGCGAAGCCTTAATTCATCCCAATCACACATTAGATGTCGCCATCCTCGAATTTAACAAAATAGATGTCGTGATTTGACACCCTTGCTAAAATCTGTGGATAAACGATTTAACAAATTACCTGTCGCTTTTCTGAAGCCTTTCAATCCGACGGTTCAGTGCTTTAGCTTGTTAGTGCTGAGAAAAGTGAATGGGATAGGTGAGTTCGGCGAGGCTGGCAGCGATCGCCGCTGTATCCACAGCAGGCTATTGTTCAGTACGCTATCAACGTAAGTACGCTGGTTTTCTGACAGAGGGTAGGTGGATGGCAGATCGGCGATCGCCAGCACCCCTTGAGCCAGCAGCGCGTCTTTTTTCTTCCAGTCTAGGCGAGGGATAGTGAAGATGGAGATTTCTGGGACGTGCTGCCAGCAAGCTTGCGTGAACGGACAAGGGTTTGGGTTATCACAGTATTTGCCAATCGCCAGTGTTGGCTCAAGGTTCTCAGTATCACTTTATGAAGCAGCAAGAACTAGAGGAGTAGCGATAAAGTCCGCTGCATCCAAAGTACATAAATCAATTTCGCTGGGATCTTCAAGTTCTATAACTCGGCTAGCTTGAGCAGAGATTACCTGTTCAAACAAATTACGTACTCCCCGCGCATTACCAAATGTTGTTGGGCAACGATTCACTAAATCATGCATCAGTTCAACAGAATAATAAGTTGCTGACTCATTCATAAAATAGCCGGAGGATATACATAGGTTATCCAGGATTTCACATAGTTCATTGATTGTGTAGTCCTCAAAGGCAACGTACTTATTAAATCGAGATTTTAAGCCAGGATTAGACGTTAAAAACGCTGTCATCTGTTCTGGATAACCTGCTACGATTACTACAAAATCATCACGGTAGTCTTCCATTGATTTTAGTAGGGTATCGATTGCCTCCTGCCCAAAATCGCCGTTACTCCCACTTGCTGCAACTAATGTGTAAGCTTCGTCGATAAAGAGTATTCCGCCTTTTGCCTTAGTAACGACATCTGTCACTTTTAACGCAGTTTGCCCAACAAACCCTGCCACTAAGCCAGAGCGATCTACTTCAACTAAATGACCTTTTGAAAGTAACCCCAAAGCTTTGTATATTCGTGAAATCAATCGAGCAACGGTTGTCTTGCCTGTTCCAGGATTTCCTGTGAAAACTAGATGCATAGACAAAGGGGGAGTTGCTAAACCCCGTTCCCGACGAAGTTGTTGCACCCGTACCAAGTTAACTAATTTTTTCACTTCTGCTTTAACGTTGGGCAACCCGGTCAATTGATCTAACTTTGTTAGCAATGATTCTAGAGTTTCGACAGCTTCAGAATTGGTACTTTCAGCAGGTACAGATTGATAGCGATCGCCCAAACGATCCTGGATAGCCTGAATTTGTTCATCTAACCCATCGCGCTCAGGCTCAATGTCTCGCAGTTGAAGTAAATCTGTGAGGGCTTCAGCATCCATGCTGAATTCTTGATAAGCAAAAGCTCGAAATCCCAAAGCATGTGTATTGCCTGGATCAAGCTCTAGAGTAGTTGTGTAATCTGCAATAGCTTGATCAAAGCGACCTAGCTTTTCCCAAACAAAAGCACGAGGAAAATAACTAGTCGCATCTGATGGCGACAGAACGATTGATGTTGTGAAATCAGCGATCGCTGCCTGTAATTCTCCCAGCCCTTCATAAGCTTTTCCGCGTACCCAGTAGGCAAAATCCGATGAATTCAAATTAATAGATTCTGTGCAGTCTAAAATTGTCTGGGTATATTCTTCTTGTTGATAGTAGCTCCAAGCACGCCAAGAATAAGCTTCTGATGGTTCTGATTCAGTCTTAATGATTGTGGTAAAGGACTCGATCGCTTCTGCGTAGTTCTGAGCCTTAAATTCCTCAATCCCTTGTGACATTACCTCAGACATGGCTTAATCCCTAGTTATAGCTGCCTTGGTCAGTATTCCCTCAAAGCCCAAGAAACTCCCTTGTCAAAGGGGCAATCGTACTTTTTATGGCATCTTCGAGAATGTTTGCTTGGAATGAGTATGATTACTACTGGCGTAGGCGATCTCGTAAAGCATCTTCAGCCGCAAGTTCATCTTGACGGCATTGTTCCAAAAAATCGTAGAGCCACTCTTTAGGAACTGTGGGAAAGGTAGGGCTAGATTCTACTTCAACATATTCCTGGTTTTGTAGTTGATAAATGCGAAGAATGCGACCATCAAATCGCCAAAATTCAGGTACATTCATGCTGGCATAGAGCCGATTTTTATCAATATCGGTGTTAGTAATATCCACTTCCACAATCAGATCAGGGGCTGGATCTGCCTCCAGATCAACATTTCTGCCTGACACAAGCGGCTGATTCTGAATATAAAACGCTTCGTCGGGTTCAGCGCCTTTTTTCAATCCTGGAAAATTGAGCGTGGTTGATCCCATCGTTTTAATTTTCTTGCCGAATCCGCGAACTAAAACGCGAATGAATAGCCCAATCATTCGTCCTGAAAAGTCATGATCTTCGGTTGGCATGGTGAATTCGAGGGTTCCTTCGTCATAGATTAGACGGGTGCTGCGAGATTGGGGCAGCGCATCCAAAATTTGCAGGTAACCTTCCCAAGTCACGCCATGAATCACTACACGCTGCTCCCCTTTAAGTGCGATTCCCGCAGGGATCGTTTTACGAATCGCGGTTTGTTGAGTATCCGGTGCAGTGCTAACCATGACAGCCTCCAGTTAGATAGGAACGGGAATGTTGGCGTTGACTTTGAGCAGATCTAAACCTCTTTCAAATATCGTACCAATTGGCTGCATGGTGCCGTCGGTGGTCATGAATTGGTGATCGGGTGTGGCGCGGAGGGTAGTGCCGTCGTCAAGCTGATATTCAAATAGAGTTTGAGTGCCGCGATCGTGCCATTGAGCGATCGCCTGAGTATAAACAAACCCGTTTGCATCAACGCTGTAAACCGTGCAGGCTAATTGTTTCTCGACGATTTCACTGATCGCGATCGCGCCATATTCCACCGTCAGAACCAGCGTATCGGCACTGAGGCAATATTCCGCAAACTGCACCATTGTCTCCCACAAATCCGTGGCAACTTTGGCTTTCACATCTTTTTTTTCTGCACCCTGCACAAAGAGTTCCTGATGCTTTTCCATCTCAGATTTTTTCTTTTTACCCATCGCCCGCCGCAGCAGGTCGGCTTGTCCCAAGGAGTAACCGCCCATGTCTTGGGCGATTTTCATGATCTGCTCTTGGTAGACCATGATGCCGTAGGTTTCGTTGAGAATTGGCTCCAGGATCTGATGGGGATAGTCGATTTTTTCGCGCCCGTGTTTGCGGTTGATAAATTTGGGAATCAAGCCAGCATCCAATGGACCCGGACGATAGAGCGCCAGCACGGAAGAAATATCTTCTAGGCTAGAAGGCTTCAGGTCGCGCACAATTTGCCGCATTCCCGATGATTCCAACTGAAAGATACCTTCTAAATCGCCCTTAGCCAGCAGCTTGTAAGTATTGGGATCGTCAAGCGGCAAATGATCCAGGTCGATCGCGGGTTTGCCCGTCAGCGCGATTAGTTCGATCGCTTTTTGAATCATCGTCAGGTTTTTCAGCCCCAAAAAGTCCATTTTTAGAAGACCGAGGGCTTCGATATCTTCCATGTAGTACTGAGTAAACACGGCTCCGTCAGCATTTCGCTGAAGCGGCACAATTTCATCCAGCGGGTCGGAGGAGATCACCACTCCAGCCGCGTGAATGCCAACGCTTTTGTTGGTGCCCTCAATTCGGATTGCCATGTCGATCCAGCGGCGAAAGCTAATGGCGGGATCGGTGCCGGGAACAGTCAGGTTTTTGTGATATTTTTCTTTGAATTCCGGGGCGGGTGTTTCATCAGAAATCATCACCTTCAGCTTGACGGGTTTGCCGCGCACGACTGGAATCATTTTGGTCATGCGATCGCTCTCGCCATAGGGCACGTTCAGCACTCGCGCCACATCTTTTAGCACCGCCTTGGAAGTCATGCGGTTGTAAGTAATGATTTGGGCAACGCGATCGCTGCCATATTTTTCGGTGACATATTCGATCACTTCTTCCCGGCGATCGATGCAAAAGTCGGTGTCAATATCCGGCATGGATTTGCGTTCAGGGTTGAGGAAGCGCTCGAACAGTAAGCCGTGATGCACCGGATCAATGTTGGTGATGCCCAAGGCATAGGCAACCAGAGAACCCGCCGCCGAACCGCGTCCCGGTCCTACGGGAATGGCATTGTCACGGGCATATTTGATGTAATCCCACACCACAAGAAAGTAGGTGGCAAACCCCATCTGCTGCATGATCTGGAGTTCATAAACCAGGCGATCGCGATACTCATCCGTAATTTGATCGCGCGAGGTACATTCCCGCCGCCACAACAAGCCTTCCCAGGAAATTTCGACTAGATATTCATCGTGGGTGTAGCCCTCCGGGATGGAATAGTTGGGAATGCGCGGGATTCCCATAATTTCGTAAGGTTCTACCTTGTTTGCGACTTCTATCGTGGTCGCGATCGCCTCTTCAATCACCTCATCAGTTAGGTGATCGCGGAACAATTGCCGCATCTCATCCGCCGATTTCAGATACTCCGTACCGCTATAGCGCAGACGTTTATCTTCCGAGATCAGCTTGCCCGTTTGAATGCACAACAGCGCATCGTGAGCCTCCACATCATTACAGGAAATGTAGTGAGAATCGTTGGTACACAGAATTTTGATATCTAGCTCACGGGCAATCTTCACCACTTCCACATTCACAATCCGGTCTTCGGGCGAACCGTGATCTTGAAGTTCCAGATAATAATCTTCGCCAAACAAATCCTTATACCACTGGGCAACCCGCCGAGCAATTTCGGGCTTGTGTTGCAAAATCGCCTGCGGCACTTCGCCACCCAAACACGCCGAGGTGACAATTAGTCCTTCTTTATATTGTTCCAGCACGTCTTTATTGATGCAGGGACGCGCAAAAATTCCCTTGCCCTGATAGCCTTGCAGGTTGGAAATGGTGGTCAGCTTAACCAGATTTTTGTAACCCTGAGTATTTTTTGCCAGCACCACCTGGTGATATTTGGGGCGACGCTCTTGCTTCGTAATGTCGCCATTGATCACATACATTTCATTGCCAATGATTGGCTTAATGTTCTTGCCTTTGCACACCTTCAGCAGTTCGATCGCGCCATACATCACCCCATGATCCGTCAGGGCGATCGCCGGCATCCCCAGTTCTAAGGCGCGATCAATTAAAGCCGGTAATTGACTGGCACCGTCAAGCAGGCTGTAATCACTGTGAATATGAAGACCAACAAAGGACATAATGGCTCGGGCGATCGCAAGGTCGAGTTTAGAATACTCGAAGTGCGTCGCTATGACTAGCGTTTTTGATAAGATGCAACCCTAGATATGGATTTTGAATCGAGCAAGTGGATCAAAAAATTATCCTATCTATGATCTAGCACGGATGTATTACTAATATCCGATTTTCTTGAGTTCCTGAGCGCGATCAAACCCGTGACGATACACTAAATTTAGGGTGAACCGCGTTCATTTTAGGAGAGTATCCATGCTGGCAGACCTTCGCCTGATCACTGTGCAGGAATATCACCGAATGGCAGAAGCGGGCATTCTGGATGCCGATGAGCGAGTCGAGTTAATTGATGGATACATTCTAAAGATGGCTGCAAAAGGAACTGCCCATGCATCGGCTGTCACTCGCACAGAGCAACTACTACGGCAGCTTTTGGGAAATCGAGCGTTGCTGCGCTTTCAAGACCCGATTCGGCTGAATAATTATTCAGAACCGGAACCCGATATTGCTGTGGTGCAGATTGATCCATTGGATTATGCAGACCACCATCCCACCGCATCGGAAGTTTACTTGGTAATTGAGGTAGCCGATTCTAGCTTTCAGAAAGGCTGCGGTTTGAAGGCAAAAGCATACGCGCGATCGCACATTGCAGACTACTGGGTACTCGACGTAGCGGAACGCAAATTACACGTCTTTCGCTCACCCAGCCAGGACGGATATCAAACTGAAACTGTGCTGCGAGAAGATGCCACTATCTCACCCTTGCAATTCCCCAACGCGATCGCGATCATCCGAGATTTGCTGCCCAAACTTCGCGCTGAGTGATTGGATAGGTTGGGTGGACGGATGGTCGCTGCGATCGCTCAACCTATAAAAAACCTTTCTAAACGCTTCACCCAATCGATCTACCGTACAGACATTTTCAGCCTACATCCTCAATTGAGGATGTAGGCTGAAAATGTCTGGATAATGCCCTAAATAGGGGTGATATATGGCAAGTTTCCGTATATTAAGTGGTTAGCAATCCACGCGCTGTCGCACTATCAGGGTGAAAGAAAATGGACATTTAAGCCCATGAAGCAAAACTCCTGGCGGTACTGGCGGCGGTAGGTTTTCTCGGGCAACTCACTGTAGCGGCGGCTCAGGTTGGTGAAGTTGACTTTGCCACACACTAAAATAATCGTTCCAAACAGCGTTAAGAGAAACTTCTGTTGCGGTTTGCTAAAGTCCCCATTTTGGCAAATAGGGCTTGTAGAATGGTCTTCATTGCTACCTCTGGGGTGTTTATTTCAACATCTGCACCTTACAAACAGAGGTAGCTTTTTGTCTAAAAGCTTGAATTTTCTCCCTGAAAACTGTCCGAACTATTGTTAAGTTAGCTAATCACCGAAAGTTCGCTTTTGGCGATCGCGGGTTTTGAGTGAAACGTCAGCGCCCCATCGACTACATCAATCAGGATAGTATCCCCTTCGGTGAAGGTGTTTTCCAAAATTTTGGTGGCGATCGGGTTTTGCAGTTCGCGCTGGATCGCTCGTTTCAGGGGACGCGCCCCATAGGTTGGGTCGTATCCGGCGGCGGCAATGTGGTCTTGGGCGGCGGGGGTAATGTCTAGTTTCAGTTTTTGATCGGACAGCATCGCCTGAATTTTGAGAATTTGTAATCCCACAATTTGGCTGAGTTCGTCGCGCCCCAAAGCATGGAAGATGATCAAGTCATCAATCCGATTGAGAAATTCGGGACGGAAGTGTTTTCGTAAGGCAGCAGTGACTCGTGTTTGCATTTCCTCATAGCGATCGTCATCACCCGACACATCCAGGATAAATTCGCTGCCAATGTTGCTAGTCATCACAATGACTGTGTTGCAGAAATCTGCTGTACGCCCCAGCCCGTCTGTAATCCGACCATCATCTAACATTTGCAGAAAGATATTGAATACATCCGGATGGGCTTTCTCAATTTCATCCAATAACACGACCGAGTAAGGTTTGCGACGAACCGCCTCAGTCAGTTGTCCGCCTCTTTCCGAATCGACATAGCCGGGAGGAGACCCCACGACTCGCATCACCGCATTCTTCTCCATGTATTCCGACATATCCAGCCGAATCAAAGCATCGTCTGAGTCGAACAGGAATTGGGCAAGGGCACGGGCGAGTTCGGTTTTGCCCACGCCAGTCGGTCCCATAAATAAGAAAGAGCCGATCGGACGACCGAGATCTTTCATCCCCGCACGGGCGCGACGAATAGCGGCAGAAACCGCTTCCACTGCTTCGTTTTGACCAATCACCCGCTCATGCAGATGGGTTTCCAACTGCAACAGCTTTTGTCGCTCTGATTCCAGCAGGCGATTCACCGGAATGCCCGTCCACCGTGCGACGATTTCGGCGATATCAGCTTCGGTAACTTGTTCGCGCAGCAGAGCCGATCCACGAGCCTGTACTTCTAGGAGTTTCGCTTCTTGGGCTTCGCGATCGCGCTGCACTTTTTCCAACATGCCATACTTCAGTTGGGCGGCAATATTCAGGTCATAGGCGCGTTCTGCTTGCTCAATCTGCACCCGCAGTTTGTCTTCTTCTTCTTTGAGCTTTTTGATTTCTTCTAGAACATGCTTTTCGCCCTGCCACTGGCTGCTAAGAACTTCTTGCTTGACTTGCAGATCGATAATTTCTTGCTCAATTCGATCCAGTCGCTCTTTGGAGGCGCGGGTAGAAGCCAGCATTCCCAGTTGTCCTTCTCCTTCTAGAGAGAGCTTTTCCATTTCTAGCTGCATCAAGCGGCGATCGATGGTTTCCAGTTCTACAGGTTTAGAGGTAATCTCCATTTTCAATTTGGCAGCCGCTTCGTCTACGAGGTCGATCGCCTTATCCGGTAAAAAGCGATCGGCAATGTAGCGCGATGACAGAGTGGCAGCGGCAACCAAGGATGAGTCGGTAATTTTGACCCCATGATGCACTTCATAGCGTTCTTTCAAGCCTCGCAGAATGGAAATGGTATCTTCCACACTGGGTTCATTCACCAATACTTGCTGAAACCGCCGTTCTAATGCCGCATCTTTTTCAATATATTTGCGGTATTCATCAATCGTCGTTGCCCCAATGCAGCGCAGTTCGCCCCGCGCCAGCATGGGTTTCAGCAGGTTCCCCGCATCCATTGCGCCCTGAGTGGAACCCGTGCCGATGACGGTATGCAGTTCGTCGATGAATAAAACAATTTGCCCATCGGAGTTCATCACTTCTTTGAGAACCGATCGCAGCCGATCTTCAAAATCCCCGCGATACTTAGCTCCAGCAATCAATGACCCCATATCCAGCGCGATCAGTTTGCGATTCTTCAACGATTCCGGCACATCGCCATTGATGATCCGCTGCGCCAACCCTTCGGCGATCGCGGTTTTGCCGACTCCCGGTTCTCCAATTAATACTGGGTTATTCTTCGTCCGACGAGACAACACCTGCACCACGCGGCGAATTTCTTCATCGCGCCCAATCACCGGATCAATCTTGCCCGCTTTTGCCTGCTCCGTCAGATCCCGCCCATATTTTTCCAGCGCCCCATAGCGAGATTCTGGATTTTGATCCACCACCTTCTGGCTACCGCGTACCTCTTTAATAACCACTTCTAGCTTTTTGGGATCAAGCTCGTAGGTTCGCATCAACCGCATTCCCAAACGTGGATCAACCACAAACCCCATCAGCATATGTTCCACCGAGATGAACTCATCCTGAAACTTGATGCGAGCTTCCTCAGCGCGATCGAGCAGCACATCCAAATTGCGCCCTAAATATAGCTGCTCACTGCTTGCCACTTTGGGTTGCCGCTTCGTAAAATCATCGATCTGTTGAAACAGGCGCTGCGTTTCGGCTCCCGCTTTACTCAACACCTTTGCCGCCAGCCCATCTTTTTGTTCTAGCAAGGCAATCATCAAATGTTCTACTTCAAGCTGTTGATGCTTATAGCGGCGAACCACATCCTGTGCTTGAACGATCGCTTCCCATGCTTTGTCGGTAAACTTATTCGGGTCGGTGGGCTGCATTTTGAATAAAGATTTGAGTATAAATTTAAATAATCTGGACTTTCAGTATAGCCGAGCAATGGTTGACAGATAGTTGTTGAAGTTCGTTGCAGCTAATTTTTTAACAAAGCGGAAGGGAGTCGATTCACATTCGCGATCGCCCATGTCTATTACTTGAACAGCGTTAGTCAAAGCCTAAAAACGACATCATCAAAAACTTTGACATTGCTGATCTACCATAGACTTCTTGGCGTTGCTGAAGCGAGATATGAAATTCGTAGGGGCAATCCCTTGTGGTTGCCCTTCATCTCCGTCAGGGTAGGCACAAGACCTACCCCTACAGTCAAAAATCATGCTTCTATTCAGCAATGCCGACTTCTTCAGGGTCGAGTGAGTTAAAAAACATAACGCTCTTTAGTAGGGATGTTCACACCGATGAGGTTGATTAACCTTTGGTCAAGGGTGGGCTGTGGAGCAACAAGTCTTTAGCCGCCAGAATATCCAGCGTTGTTTTTTAAGTGAGCTATTTAACCATGAAATTAATTGATCCTCGCCGTCTGATTTCAGCAAGCCTCTGTATGTTTAGCCTTGCTACTGTATCTTCCATCCTTCCGGGTTCGGCTCAAAGTGGTTCGCAACGCGGCTCGATGCAAAATGAAACCATGCAACAAAGCCCAATGCAGGGCGGCAACCGGGGTACTTCCTTGAACGCGGTTGATCGGCAGTTCCTAGCTAAAGCGACTCAAAGCGATATGACAGAAATTAAAACTAGTCAACTGGCGCTGAAGCGATCGCAAAACGCGCAAGTTAGACAATTTGCTCAGAATATGATCCAAGAACACACGCGATCGAGCAACAAGCTAAAGCCTCTAGCGGCTCGAAAAGGCATAATGCTACCCACACTTTGGGTGCTGAAAACCAAGCATTGCTAAACAAATTGACCAAGCTATCAGGCACCCAGTTTGATCAGGCATATATGCAAGGACAGACCCAAGCACACGCCAAAACTCAGGCAACTTTTCAAAAGGTGCTACAGCAAGGACAAGATCGAGACGTAAAAGCATTTGCCCGTGAAGGACTTCCCATGATTACGGCTCACCTCCGTATGGCAGAAAACATGGTTGCTGGACGGTAGCGATCGCCCCACGACCCCATCACTCTAAAAACAACCCGCTGATGAGATCGCTTTTTATAGTTTCTAGGCGTGACAATTAGCTAAATAGGTAGTGCTTTTTCACATCGCTGAGAATGTTCCAGGTACAAGCCATGCCAGCCGGAAAGATGACCAAATCGCCTTTGCCCATGGTTACAGGTTGCCTAGCCCTCGGTGTAACGATGACTTCTCCTTCTAAGAAATAGCAGGTTTCCGAATTGCCGTAATACCAGGGAAACTCAGAGGTTTCTTTTGTCCAAATATCCCAATTGAAAACACCCAGCAGTTCCAAACGTTTTTGGCTGGGGTTGTGTTCTACTTTAATGTTCATAGCGGTGATGAAAAGTTAGATTCTAAATTGTAGCGATGAAGCAAGCTGGCGATGAAGGATGCCGCGATCGCGCGGGTCGGTTGGGCATTAATCGGCTGTTGCCACCCCTGAACCCGGTGGGGCGATCGCCACAGTTCCAAATGATCCACGGCTGGATCAGCATAAAAGCTATCTTGTCCGGCACCCAATAACGCCGAACTCCAGTGGGTAAAGTGATCGTGACTAAGCCGATGAATCGGAAAATCTCCCCAGAGAGGGACACCCCATCCATCTAGAGCAATGAATACTTGAATGGTGCCCCCGATCGCCTGCCAAGCGTGAGTTGCTGCGATAGCGCCAGCGACTCCAGCACTAAAGGCAATGATGGCGATCGGGGGTTTCATCCTAGGTTGCTCCACGTGTTCCTGCATCCATTGGAGAATATCTAGCCCTGAATAAGCCGGATAGCGATCGGTGGGAAAAACCAACCAGTGAAACAAATTCAGATCCATGACCTGTCCCAAACCTTCTATAAAACAGGCGGTTAGCTGCGACTCATGCACCCCCGGACAGACAACAACCTGCATTTTCTCCCGTTTGCTTCCCATTGTTTAAGGCAATCTGTGATTTATCCTCATCGCTGCCCATCCCCCCCATAGGGATGTTAGCCTATGGAAATCATAAAATCTTATTTTGGCTCCCTCCTCCCTAGCGAGAAAGGTTGGGGCTGAGGGTAATGATCTAGCTAACGCATTTTTGTCTGATTTACCGAGGAATTTTACGTGGTCGCTACTTCTGATAAACTCCAAACTTTGCCAATCGCAACTGCCCCAAGCCGCGTTGCCGTCTTGCTCATGGGCTACGGCGAAGTGGAAAGCTACGAAGACTTTGCGAACTATAATGAGCAGGCGTTGAACCTGTTAACTGCAAAGTTTGCGCCCGTGCCGACCTGGATTTATCCCCCCTTGGCAAAACTGTTGGCAATGTTTGATTTGCACGAGTGGGGACATCAGCATGGCAACTTCATTTCTCCACACAATGCCATTTTTGAGCGGCAGCGTCTCGGCATTGAGCAGCAGTTGCAGGAGCGGTGGGGCGATCGCGTCAAAGTATTCAAAGCCTTTAACTTCTGTGCGCCCTTTTTGCCAGAGCAAGTATTAGCTCAAGTGAAAGCTGAAGGTTTTGACAAACTGCTGATCTATCCGTTGTTGGTGGTCGATTCGATTTTTACCAGCGGCATTGCGGTAGAGCAAGTTAACCAGGCATTGGCAAGTTTGACCGATGACGGCGAACACTGGGTTAAGGGCACTCGCTACATTCCATCGTTCTACAACCAACCTGCCTACATCGACCTGATGGCACAATTGGTTGAAGACAAAATTCAGGCAGAACTGGCGCAGGCTTATTTGCCCTCGCAAATTGGGATTGTGCTGATGAATCACGGCTGCCCTCATAAGGCGAAAGGCTTTACATCGGGGATTGATGAAAGTCAGGCGATGTATGAACTGGTGCGCGATCGCCTAATTTACCGTTATCCATTAATTTCTGTTGGCTGGCTGAATCACCAAACACCACTGATTGAATGGACGCAGCCCAATGCAGATTTGGCAGCCCGGAATTTGATGGCAGTGGGGGCTAAAGCGCTGGTCTTTATGCCGATTGGGTTTGCCACTGAAAATCACGAAACCTTGCTAGATGTAGCTCACATCATTGAAGCAATTAGCCGCAAATATCCAGAGGGCAATTATGTACAAATGGAGTGTGTCAACGATAATCCCAAGTTTCTAGACATGATTGCGGATTGGGCAAATCCTCAAATTGAGGCGCTGTTTGAATCAGAAGCGATCGCCGTCAACCCCAACCTTGCCCCTGCTCACGCGCCCCATACTCACGGACATCACCACGATCACGACCATGGGCACAGCCACGACCACGGACATCAGCATTAAACTCATAGCTCGAAAGATAGCCGCGAACTAATTCCTTGACACTCCCACGCTTGAAAGACGTGGGAGTCTTCAATCAACAAAACTACTTAGACTAAAGTCTTCCGTCGTCTAACCCAGAAACTTTCACTGTTATGCCAGATCTTCCCTCTTTAACAACTGCCACTATCTGGGCAATTCTCAAGGACGAACTTGATGATGGGACGGCGAATCGTTTAGTGTGGCGATGTTTGGGCTATCAGCAAAATGAAACAACGGGTGAATGGGATACCAGTTCAGTGGCTCTGGATTGGAAAGAGGTTTATCCTGAACCGCCGGATTTTATTGAAAACCGTCCGCCTACGGTGAAGTTGACGCGATCGATTCCAGCAGCAAATAAACAGCTACTAAAAGAAAAACTGGGGTTTCAAGGATATACCGTCAGCGAACTCGTACCGCGCAAAACTCGCCGTGCCACGATCGCCAATTGGTTGCTCAGCTATATGCAAATCCACGCGATCGCTGATTAAGGAATACTTCAGCCAAAAGACGTTCAGTTGTAGCGAGAGAGCGGTCTTTGAATTATTCTTGGCAGGTCGCATATCGATTAGTTAAACTTAAGTCGCTTAAACGAGCCTATTCAAAAAAGAGCCGTTTTCAGCAAACCGATAAATATTATGAATAATGTGGCAACTTCCTATAGACATAGTTCACAATCAGAACGATTAGGCGACACAATTTTGGCAGTGAGTTTTTGAGGTTGGTTTCTAGTTCAATACTTTCTTGATATCTCTTATTTTTAAGCGGATGCTAATGGATTTATTGAGTATTTTGAGCGATCGCAAATTCTACTTTCTAAATTGGTGTAGTTTCAATTGATCGTCACTAAGTCTTAATAGACTTTTGCATTTTTCACTCAAATGGCTTGCAGCCCTAATAGTTCCTAGGCTGTTTATTTGCTCCGCATCTCCCCTGGTTCTGTAGCGAATTGCAATACAAGCAATACAACAATAGTTTTTCAATCTCTACCCGAAACGAGGATTGTGACTCATGGCGTTAGACTATTTTGCTCCTGGTGTCTATGTTGAAGAGGTAGACCGAGGAAGTCGCCCGATCGAAGGCGTAAGCCTAAGCGTTGCTGGATTTGTTGGTTTCACTGAAGATGTTCGGGGCGATGCAGAGTTATTCAAGCCCATGCTTGTCACCAACTGGAACCAATATCTGGAACTGTTCTCCAAACCAGGCTCCGATGGCTACACCGACTTCGATGCCTATCTCCCCTTTGCCGTGCAGGGTTGGTTCTTAAATGGGGGCGGACGCTGTTGGGTAGTGAGCATTGGCACCAAGTTGCCCGGTTCAGAATTGCCACCCCCTGAAGAAACTGGAAGCAAACTCTTCACTTCCGGCGGCAAGCCCTCGTTAATGTTTAATTTGAAGCTGCCTGAAGCAGGAGCGGCACCCGCATTGCCATCTAGCAGTGGACGCATCACCGTCAGTATTTTGGAAAGCGAACCAAAACCCTTGGATGACGATGCTGATGAAGATGCCATTCCGCCGCTGAATACAGGTGAGTTCTTTTCGGTCGTGGTTCGTAATGGCAACGAAATTCTAGAGCGATACGATAATCTGAGCATGAATCCGCAGGTGGAAACCGCTTTAGCAGATTACGTCCTCACTGCTCTCGAAGCGTCTGAATTTGTGACGATCGCCAACCTTTCCCAAAGTGGGCAGGCGCTTTCTCGTCGCCCTCGCAATGGCTCTTACGAAATTGCCCCACCGCCTTATATTTCTCCCCTAGAAAATCTGGCGCGAGATGTGCAGGGTGCGCGTAACGACAAAACTGGAATGCAGGGCATTTTTGAAGTAGACGAAGTTGCCATGATCGCCTGTCCTGATTTGATGCGGGTTTATCAAGAGGGCTTGATGGATCTCGATCAGATTCACGGCGTAATGGAAATGATGGTCAGCCTCTGCGAAAACTCCTTCCCCGGACCTGCTTACCGGATGGCGGTGCTGGATGCGCCCCCTGTGAAACCGGGCAAAAATGAAAACCGCGCCGTGCCACCCGAACAGCAAAAGCCGCAGGATGTGTTTAACTGGCTGCGTGAATTTAATCGGCGATCGATGTTTGGCGCGCTCTATTACCCCTGGATCAAAGTTGCCAACCCGCGCAATGGTGGCAGACCCATTTTAGTGCCGCCCAGTGGTCACATGATGGGGCTGTGGTGCCGCACCGATGAAACCCGTGGCATCTTCAAAGCGCCTGCAAACGATACCCCTCGCGGTGTGATCGGCTTGGCATACGAAACCAACATGCGCGAACAAGAAATGCTGAACCCGGTGGGAATCAACTGCATCCGCAACTTTGCCAGCTACAACCGGGGCTTTAAGGTGTGGGGCGCTCGTACCTTAGTGGAACCCGATAACGTGCAATGGCGCTACATCAGCGTTCGCCGTTTGATTAGCTACGTTGAGAAGTCGATCGAAATTGGCACTCAGTGGGTGGTGTTTGAACCCAACGATCAAGACCTCTGGGCGCGGGTCAGCCGCACGGTCAGCAACTTCTTGGAACGACTCTGGCGCGAAGGGGCGCTGTTTGGTGGCTCCGCCGCAGAAGCATTTTATGTGAAGTGCGATGCCGAATTGAACACTAATGAAACGATGATGCTGGGTCGTTTGTATGTTGAAGTCGGCATTTGTCCCGTCCGTCCGGCGGAATTTGTCATTTTCCGGATTAGCCAGTGGGCACCGAATCAGTAGACAACTGAGCGATCGCGCTTGGGGTCAGTCATGACTGCTTGCTCCAAGTGCGATCGTCCTATCTGTCCCCTAAAACTACACACCTTACTCATCAACTATTTGCGGCTTAGAGGACGCTTAATCGTATGGCTGGAGAACTAAAACCGATCTCGGCGAGTAACTTTTACTTTGAAATTGATGGCATGACCGATATGCAATTTAGCAAAATCGGCGGGGTCAAATTTGAGGCAAAAGTTAAAGGACAAGACAAACCGCTGATGTCTACCAAAGGCGGAAAATCCATTCGCCAAATTAACTCAGCAGGCTTTGAAGGACTTTTTACCCTGGATGTTTCCACCCTGATGAGTGGAGACGACGACAGCACCAGCAAAAAAATGTATGCCTGGTTTAAAAAGTGTCTTCCAGGGGCTGAAAAAGGCGAGGGCAAGTGGGGCGAGAGCAAAAAAACAGGCTCCATTACTGCCTATGATACGGATGGCAAAGAAGTGATGCGCTGGAACCTCAAGGAAGCGTGGCCATCTAGCTACAAAATTGGCGATTTAGATGTAAATGGCAACGACTACATTGAGGAAACCTACACCCTCACCTGCGAAAACCTGAATCGTGAAACGTAAAAAGTCAGCACCATCAACATCACTATTAATGAATCATGCTTCATAGAAACTAGGGAGTTAGGCAATGCCAGAATTTATTTCAAATGCCAAGTTTTACTTTGAAACCGATGGATTAACCGATTTGCTGGTGCAAAAAATCAGCGGAATGCAAATGAAAATGACTGTTGCTGGGGGAGATGCTCCAATTGGCGTAACCAAGGATGGCAAAACCCAAACCCAGGCAACCATCGGCGGCGTAGAATGCTCTGAAATTACGATTGAATGTGTGGCAACCGCTGATTCAAAGAAATTGCTGGATTGGTACAACAAATGTCACGCTGAAGCGCTTTCGGGCGGCAAGGCAGAAGGTCGGAAAAGCCGCAAGTTGGGAAAAATTGCGATTTACGATGGCGATGGAAATGAGAAAGTTCAGTATGAGTTAACAGACGTGTTTCCTACTAGCTATGCCACTGGAGATTTATCAGCCGGGGGTGGAGATTTGCTGACTGAAACTGTGACTCTGGGATTCACCTATTTTGAACGGAAAAAGTAGGGGCGGGTTATCAACCATAGTGTCGAATTGTAGAGTTGCTGGCTAAACCCGTCCCCCAGTGGGAAATTTTATTCAAAGGTTTTTTACGGTGCCAGAGCTAGAGTTTCCTGAAATTTTGACCAGTTCACGTTTCTATCTGGAGCTTAAGCTGGATGGCAGCAAAGATTCAGTGGACGGATATTTTATGGAATGTAGCGGCTTTCAAACCGCACAGGACACCATAGAAATCTCCGAGGTCACGCCGCAATTATGGGGAAAAAGCGGCAATACCAAAGGGCGCGTTATTCGCACCAAAGTTCCGGGTAATGCAACTTATACAAACTTGACTTTGCGGCGCGGGTTAACCTGTTCAACAACCTTGTGGAATTGGGTGCAGTCGGTGCAAAACAGCGGTTGGGCAACGCAACGGCGCAACGGTGCGCTTGTGCTTTACAATCAGGCAGCAGAGGAGCAATTTCGCTTTGAGTTTAAGGGTGCTTGGCCTGTGTGCTATAAGATCTCGGATGTGAGTGCCGCTGGAAGTGAGCATGAAATTGAAGAAATTGAAGTTGCGATCGAAGAATTGAAACGGGTGTCACCCACTACCACCAATGCAAGTTGATTTTGAGTTTGAGCTACCGAAGGGCTACCTGGATGCAGAGGGTAATTTGCACCGCAAGGGCGTGATGCGGCTGTCGCGGGCGATCGATGAGATTGTGCCCCTGCGTGATCCACGGGTAAAGTCAAATCCTGCCTATGCCACCGTGATTATTTTGTCGCGGGTGATCACAAAATTAGGAGCCTTGGAAGAAGTATCCCCCATCGTTGTGGAGGGTTTGTTTGCCTGCGATCTCAGCTACTTGCAAAAGTTTTATCGCCAAATTAATGAATTGGAAATACCTTAACTTGGTTATGGAGGCAGGGAACGTTGGTGACAGCGACAGAATTTAACTTTACGCTCCCCAAGGGATTGATTGACGCAGACGGAACGGTGCATCGACACGGCATCATGCGACTTGCCACCGCAAAAGATGAAATTGCAGTGCAGAAAGATCGGCGCGCTCAAGACAGTGAAGCCTATGGATCGCTGATTATGTTTTCGCGAGTGATTACTCAATTGGGGCAGCGATCGCCTGTCACGCTGGAGCTTCTAGAGAATTTATTTACAAATGACTTGGGTTATCTGCGGGAGTTTTACAATCGGATTAATCAACAGGAAACAGCGGAAATTCCGGTGCGTTGCCCAACCTGTAGTACTTCGTTTAAAGCGGAGTTGTCGCTAGCGGGGGAATTGTAGGCTACCCCTCGGCTCAGCTTTATGAGGAGGTAGCCTGTATTGCGTTTGAGTTTCACTGGTCGTTAGAGGAGATTTTGGTTCTGGAACATGGCGATCGCCGTCGTTGGGTTACAGAGATTGGCAAACTTCGGCAGCAACTGTCGTAATACTACAGCAACGCTATGAATCTTGATTCTGCTCAACCGATCAATCCTGACCGCTTGCCGCCCAAAGTGCTAAAACGAATCTTGCGCGATCCGACACTGATGGAAAAATTGAGCGATCGCGTGTATGAATTACTGCGAGACGATTTACAACGACAGCGTGAACGCAACTATGGCTATGGGAGGCGCTTCTAATGGTAGCCAACAGCACTGAATCCTTTGGACTTAACTACATCACAGGCAATCGCTTTTATGTCGGGTTAGAAACCTCTACCGTTTCCGCATCGTTTACAGAATGCGAAGGTTTGGGAGTCACGGTTAACTATGAAGCATTCCATGAGGGCGGTGTGAATGACCAGAAGCGCATCTTATTAGGGCAACCCGACTTTTCGGAAGTGACGCTGAAACGCGGCATGACAGATGATCTCGTCTTTTGGAATTGGGCAAGCCAGGTGATGAAAACAGACTCGCAAAAAGCGATCGAGCGGCGCAATGTCAACATCGTTCTGTTCAATCAGGCTGGAGAAACGATGCAGTGCTGGACGCTGATCGGAGCGGTGCCTGTGGGTTGGAAAGCTCCTGCTTTGGCAGCAGACTCGACCAATGTGGCGATCGAAGAGTTAACGCTGATCTACGAAGGCATGAAAGTGGCGAAGTCAGGCACAGCATCAGCTTCGGCTCTCAGCGGTCGTCAGAATGGCTACTTTGGTAGTGAATAACTATGTCTGATTCCGACACGCCACCGATTCGCGATTCTGCAAAGCAGATCCCTGATGGGAATCGCCCCGATTTGGACTTACCAGCCGAGGAACCTTTGGGGCTGAAAAATCCGCTGCTGCCTGCGCGATCGCTGGGACTCAATCAACGATTTTTAGTGCCTTTAGGTGCCCAATCACTATCCGTTTTAGATGCTTCCATTTTTCAAAGCGATCGCATCCAACGCGATTTTTTAGACAGCCCTTTTCAAGATTCTCCATTTTTCTCAACTTCTGATATAGCTCCTGCTTTTGTTCCTGGAAACCCTGGAAACAGCGAAGATCAACAAGCCCAAGGCACCATTCAATCACAACCATTGCCAGCAACATCAACAAGTTCGACATCCCTTAAAAATCAACTGTTGAGAACTGATGGAGTGCCGCAAAGAGAAATGCAGGGGCAGCGATCGCCGTCTTCTGAACTCAGTTTAACGGTAGAGGAAGTGACATCAACTTCGTTACAGCGATCGCCGCTACCTTCTGAAACTCAACAGTCTGCTTCTGAACCAGATATTCAGCGATCGCACGATGAAATCACTGTTCCATCTTCTGAAGTCGTTTCTGAGTCATCGATCCAGCTTCAACCGATATCCAAACAATCAAACGAACTAGATCTTGCTGCTGAACCAGTCCAACAGTCGAATTCTGATGAAAAAAATCAGCTATCCTCTTCTGAAGCAAGCCAAGTAAAAGAATCTCAACCTGATAGCCAACCTTTACGAGTTTCATCAGATAAAATTCAATTATCAACAGATAAAATCTCTACTTCATCTGCTGAAAACATCTCTGAATCATCAACTCAGCTTCAGTCAATATCTAATCAATCGAGCGAATTAGATCTTGCTCCTGAAACGATACATCAGTTGAGTTCCGATGAAAAAAATCAACCCTCTTTCCCTGAGATAAACCAGATAAAAGATAGTATTCAGCCCTTACAAATTGCTGAACCTGACATTCAGCGATCGCACGATAAAACCTCTGTTTTGCCTTCTGAAAACGCAACTGAAGCACTCAGTCAGCCTCAAAAACTAACCAATCAAACGAATGAGTTAGAATATAATGTTGAACCTGAATATCAGGCAACTCTTAGCGATACTATACAGCTATTTTCCTTGGATGAAAATCAGGTAGAAACTCTTCAGGCTTCACAAAATTCTAATTCAACAAAACAGCGACCGCAAGAAGTAAGTTTTAAGCAATCTTCTAATCTATCAATTCAGCCTCAGCAGTTATCTAGTCAGTCTAACAACTTAGAACTTAATAACCTAGAGTTTAGCAATTTAGAACCTGGTAGTTTAGAACCTAATAGCGCATCAATACAGCAAACAGATATTCGTGCAAATAATCAGCCAAAGTTCACTGATGATATCAATCTAAAGAGTTCTCAATCTATCATCCAGGCTGAGCGATCGCAAAACTTTAGAACTTCGGAAATAGCGCCTGCTCCATCAATTTCTGATACTTCAACAATTGCATCTGAAGTAGTTATTCAACCTGCGCGATCGCTCTCATCATCTGCAACATCTTTAGATTCTGCTCAGCCAGTTGAGAGTGGCGAAATTATAGAACAGGCTAACTTAGGATTAGAACCATTTAATTCGGAACAGATAACTTCTAGCAATGATAGTCTGTCCATTCAAGATTTCAGCATTAATCACGAAGTTCTAACGACATCTGCCGAACCTTCTGTCGATGTAACGACTCCAATAGCAAGCGAGATTGTTCAGCTAAAAACAATCGCGGCAAATATGGAGAATGAAATCATCCAGCCAAAGGCGATCGCTGCAAACGATTTACCCAATGATCAAGTATTGACCCATTCAGAAAATTCAGTTCAGCAGTCTACTTCCAACGCGATCGCATCCCCATTACCGCTAGATTCGATTGTTGCAACATCATCGCAAAGCCAACTTGAGAGCAATGAATCAGTTCTACAGCAATTGCCTATTTCAGCACAAGCACAGATAGTAGAAACACCAGAGATTGAATCAAAACTCGCTGATGCAATACAAAAAAAGGAACGTATAGAAACTGATAGTTCTCTAGGTCAAACTCTAGAATCAGTGATTGCGCCAGCCGTCGAGCCATTCGCTATATCCAACGAAGCGCCAACCGTTCAAACTGCTCAAGAACCTGCGATTCGCGAAACGTTAGCGAAGCTTTCCACAGGACTTCCTAGAGAAATCGCACCTGAATCTGATCTCCAATCAATCAAAAACACAGAAGCTACTCAGCCTTCCTTAGATTTAATTAGTACTGAGAACTCAAACTCTTCAACAACGGCTCAAATGTATCCAAATGATTTGAGCAATACTTCTGCAAATCAATCATCTACAATATTTACATCTACTCCAACAGAATCTAGTCAGTCATCAGAATCAGCATTATCTAATTTTCAACAAGCAGAAAATGCACCGATGATACAGCCGCAGTTAGTGGAAAACGGTGTCGAGGAAATCGGGCGACCTGATGCTATACCATCGCCTTCTTTTGAGATATTGGAGGTAATTGAAACCAGTGCGCGATCGCCTTCAGAACCCACTATTTCTCTCCAAGCCGCAACTCAAGATTTCTCATCCGCAGAACTTGTAAACTCATCAATAGATACTCAACTCTCATTAGATTCTCTAGATCAACCCGTTGCCAACTCAACCTCTTCATTGTCATCAAATACGCTTGCTGAACCAACTACACAGCCAGCATTAGAAACCGTTGGAGAGCCTATACTACAACCACAGCGTGAAATGATTGCAGCTATCGATGGATTTTCATCGACTACAGAGCAGCCTTCGAGCGAGGAGGTGTCGTTCTCAACTGAGGCGATAGCTGAAACGTTGCCGGATGCAAACGAAGCGATCGCTCCTGTTGTCACTAAAGAGGATCAGCAAGCGAACTCAGCCGTTTCTAGAGCGATAGACTTATCAACTGAAACTGCAAATTCTGAAGCCGCCAATCCTGATATTTCATTACAAACTTCCTTGGAAGATCAGGCAAAATTACTTCAACTAAAAGCATCTAGTGAGAACACTAATTCTCAAGATAGCAATATCGCTCAAGCTTTTAATACATTGCCTGATGTCGAATTAAATCAACGCAATCATAATTATGTTTCTAACCAACGCCCTGAAATATCTACAAGCGATTCTCAGCAATTATTAAGGACAGTAGATGATTTCACTAGCCGAGAAGTTGAACGCAGTCAAAGTAGCTTTGAACAAGCCCAAGCATCGACTGAAAAAGTAATTTCTGAAAGAGCGATCGCGCCATCAGATTCAACCGTTCAAGAATTGCAACTTGACAACAACGAGACTATTCAAAAAACACCTGAAATAGGGGTTAGCCAACCCGCTACTTCGACAGAATCGACTGAGGTTAGCGATCGCGCAACGAATCAAAACTTTCCTGAAACCCCAATTAAGCAACCATCATCTACCGATTTAACATCTGTTCAGGCAAACCCCAATTCTTCAGAAGATTCTACTGAAATTAGCGATCGCGCAACGAGTCAAAACTTCCCTGAAACCCCAATCGAGCAACCATCATCTACCGATTTAACATCTGTTCATACCGATTTAACATCTGTTCAGGCAAACCCTGGTTTATCAGTTCGCAAAAACCCGCCCATTATTCAAGAGACAGGCGTTATCCAAACTGAAACAGTCGAACTTGCTCAGGAGTTTATCAGTGCATCCAATACTCAATTCAACCCGCTTGAAATTATCTCAGAGAATTATGTAAAAACCGAACCAGCACTACAACCTCAATTAGAGAACTCAATATTATCGGTTTCACATGATTGGGTAAAATCAACAGAATCGGCAACAACCGAAACTATTTCGGCTTCTTCAGATACTTCATCTTCTTTAGAGGAGATAGAGCCTATTTCGATTTCCTCAGATACTTCATCTTCTTTAGAGGCAGTTGATATAGCCCCTTCAACAATTGATGTCTCGGCAATATCAAAAGATTCACTCCAGGCAATGGGAAGCCTTCCTAAACAGTCTGTTGATGTTAGCGAATCAATTTTGCCGTCCGATACTGCAATACCTCAAACCTCTACTGAGCAAACAGAGGTTTTTGAAGAGCCAGTTATTGAACCTATTCAGCGATCGCCAGAACTATCTTTAACCCAAAATACTGATTTAATCACAGCAGATTTAGTTGCAAGAGAATCGGTAGTTAAGTTAGAAACTAATTCAGCAAGTGAGACTTTATCACAATTTTCTCAAGACCATTCTTTCCAAGCGTCGAATACGACTCAAACTAAACTGCAATTAGAACCAGCATTAATGTTGAAAGAGGAGACTGAGCAAACAATTCAACAGGCAGAAATAGCCTTCAATAGTCCAGAGGAGACTATTGAACGAGGATATCAACAAGTAAAATTACCATCAATTATAGAAGAACAGTCGCAGGGAGGAATTCAACAGGCAGAAATAGCCTTTAATAGCCCAGAGGAAACTATTCAGCGGGAAAATCAACAAGCAGAATCTATATCAATTACAGAAGAACAGTTTCAACAAAACATACAACGTTTACCGCTTCAAGTAGATGATAAACAAACAGAAGTAGAGTCGATTATTCAGCGATCGCCCATTTCAGAGAATACCGCGATCGCTTCACCTACGCAGCCTCAATTCACCCCAGCGAAAACCAGTGAATTGTCGATTCCACAATCAGATTTCACAAGCGTAGAACAAAGCGATTTATCATTTACAAATCAAGCCGCTACGCCTCCAATCACTTCAGAGTCTAGTATTGATCAGGTGCTTGATCTAAAACGCGACAGTCTTGTTCAAATTGATTCTGCCAGATCAACTCAGTCAAATGTTAGCGATGAGTTGCCAACAACTATTCCAGCAGAGTTAGGTGTTCAACTGTCTGTGCAAAAGGCAACTACCCTTGAAGGGTCGAAAGCTGATTTGCAGAAAGCTGATTTGCAGATTCAACGACAATCTAGCCGCGATGCTAGCCGTCTGAGCGTTAATTCATTACAGAAAACTGAAGCGATTGAGATCGACTCATCTACTGAAGAAATTCAACGTTCTATCGATAATCATTCTGTCGATGACACCGAGATCGCCCAGAATCCAGCACAGGCGATTGAGATCGACTTATCTACTGAAGAAATTCAACGGTCTGTTGATAATCGTTCTGTCGATGACACCGCGATCGCCCAGAATCCAGTACGCTCAAATAACGACGTTTCAGCGACTTTGCTACTCAACCAGCAAGTGAATTTTGAGCAGTTTAATTCTGAGCGATCGCAGGATGGGCGATCGCAACCACTCGATATCACAACTTCAAATGTAATAGCGCCTCATTCATTGCCACATCCTTTTGATATCGTATCGTCTAGCTCTGAAACATCCATTCAGAGATCTTCAGCATCTCTAGAACCTTTAAACACAACCCTAGATAGCTCGGCAACAGAGACTAATCAGCCAGACTCTATGCCGCAGTTACCTCAAGTGCTGCAAAATTTGACGGTGTTGCGATCGCTGACTCAGCCCCAATCATCAGACAGAATCGACACTACAGTTCAGACGAAATCGCTTCAATCACAGCCACTTCAGCCACAACCAATTCAAGTACAACCGATTCAGGTACAACCGATTCAGGCAACGGACACGCCCAATCGTCCCTTGATTCCTGCAATTTCAATAGCCAATATTTCTGCCGAATCACAGATTGATCAATCGGTGCTAAATCATAAGCCGGAGCCTGTCAAAGTGGCATCCCTGTCTAGCGATCGCATTTCCCGCCAGTGGTCAACATTGAATGAACTGGTTCAAGGACAAACAACCCCCACTCGACGACTTTCATTGACTAAGACTGCGCCATCTCAAAAGCCTTCATCTAGCATGAACTCTATGATTCAAGCAAAATTTTCAGAATCCTCAACACCCGTGCGCGTTACCCGACAACCCTCGTCAACAATTAGACGACAGGGCGACGAGTTTCAAGATGAAGACTTTGATGATGTTGATTACCTGGAAACCTTAGCCCAAGCGATTTACGATCGCCTCCGCCAGCGCATGAGAATCGAGCAAGAACGACATGGACGCGATTACAGCGGACGGCTACCTTGGTAGATTAAAAAGTAAAAAGTAAAAGAGT
The DNA here is from genome assembly GCF_040830845.1 of Sivoneniella epilithica UHCC 1019. NCBI lineage: Bacteria > Bacillati > Cyanobacteriota > Cyanophyceae > Leptolyngbyales > Leptolyngbyaceae > Sivoneniella > Sivoneniella epilithica. The sequence continues at coordinate 121,841 of NZ_JBFPDP010000006.1, read as the reverse complement.
AAAAACATGTCATTGGTCAAAGCAAAACTAGTTTCTACAGACGGTGGGGGCACGATTGAATTTATGTTCAACCCCACTCAGCTAGCGTTTCGGCAACGGATTAATCTCACGAAAAATAGCGGTGCCCGTACCGGAAGAGGATTGCCAAAAGTGAACTTTGCTTATCCTGATCCTTGCACATTAAGCATTCATGACTTGATGTTGGATTCTTATGAAGAAGGTGGTGGTAAAAGTATTTTGCCTAACCTCCAGCAGTTTGAAAAAGCCGTGAACTTTGCGGAAAGTGGCGAAGGGAAAGAGAAACGTCCACCGACCTATGTTTTCACTTGGGGCAGTCATCAATTTATTCGATGTTTTGTGGTGGAATTTACCTACACATTGACGATGTTTTTGCCCGATGGCACGCCCGTTCGAGCAAAGGTCGATTTAGAACTAGAAGAAATTGATGAATCGACTTCTCAACCGGGAATGGGCACCCCTGCTACGGTCAATCGCTCAGGAGATAATCGCAGTAGTCGTAAAGGAGGTTAACCCATGCCCGGAACCTATGCATCCACACTCACTTTGAAAATTGATGGGCAACCTGTCTCCGCAAGTTTAATGGAAGATATTTTGCAACTTTCTGTGGAAGAAAGCTTGCACTTACCAGGCATGTTTACGCTCGTGATTCGCAACGATTATGCCTCTGCTCGTAGTGGTGAAAGTCTTTGGCTGTATGACTCCACATTTGAAATGGGTAAATCAGTTGAAATTGGGTTCACTGCCAGCACCACTGAAAATGCGGCTTTTGATGATGTCAAAACGGGAATTTTGTTGAAGGGAGAGATCACGGCGATCGAGGCGCACTTTAGCCCCGAATCCCAGGCTCCCGTTGTGATTCGGGGGTATGACGTGAGCCATCGTTTACATCGAGGGCGCTTCAACCGTTCCTTTCAAAATATGAAAGATTCCGATATTGTGAATCAGATTATCGGCGAAGCAGGGATTGCGGCTGGCACGGTGGATGATACAGGTGGACCCTATGGGTTTGGCGATCCGGTTGGCTATGTCTTTCAGGAAAACCAAACGAACATGGAATTTCTGCGCGAACGGGCGGCTCGAAACGGATTTGAGCTATTTGTACAAGATGGCAAACTTAACTTTCGTAAGCCGATCGCAGGCGATTCGCTTAACCTTCAGTGGCTAACGGATATTACCAGTTTTCAGGTGCGGGTCAGCAGCGCTGAACAGGTTGATTCAGTGGAAGTACGCGGCTGGAATTATCAAGCAAAGCAGGCAATTATCTCAACTAAATCGGCTCAAACAACTCAAGTGATCACCTCTACTGACTATGGCAAAGGTAAAACAGTTAGCACAAAGTTTAGCGCCACGCCTAAGATGATTGTGGTGAATCAACCGATCTCATCTAGCCAGGAATCAGACGCGATCGCCCAGTCACTTTATAACGAACTGTCTGGCGAGTTTGTGCAGGCAGATGCTAAAGCCGAAGGCACCCCAGCGATTCGACCCGGTAAAGTGGTTCAATTGACTGAGATGGGCAAATATAGCGGCAAGTATTACGTCACCGAAACGCGCCATGTATTGCAGCAGCGGGTGTATGTGACGGAATTTAGCGTTCGGGGGCTGCGAGATGGTGATCTGCTGACGCTGATGGTGCCGCAAACCCGTCTTCAGCCGGGACAAACGATGTTAGTGGGCATCGTCTCCAATAACAAAGATCCGAAAAAATGGGGTAGGGTGCGAGTTAAGTTTCCCACCCTGACGGAGGATCATGAAAGCGAGTGGGCAAGAATCGTGGCGATCGGTGCGGGTAGCAATCGCGGCTTTGATTGTTTGCCAGAGGTCAACGATGAAGTGCTAGTGGGCTTTGAGCATGGCGATATCCATCGTCCATTTGTGATTGGCGGCGTTTGGAATGGCAAAGATGCACCGCCCACCACAGTAGATAATTCGATAGTCGGTGGCAAAGTGCGCTTGCGAACCATTAAAACTCGCACCGGACACACTCTGCAATTTGTGGAAGAAGACAAAGATGCCAGCAAGAAAGGAATTTATTTAGATACGGTTTATGGACATAAATTGCACATAAACGATAGCGATAAAAAAATCGACATTAAAACCAATGGCGGACACCAAGTTCTGCTGGATGATCAAAATAAAAAAATCGACATTAAAACCAGTGGAGGACATTCTTGCAAGCTAGATGACACCGCCCGTAAAATCACTATTAGCGGCACCAGCCAAATAGAAATAACGGCTCCACAGTCTATCACCCTCAAAGTTGGGGCGAACAGTCTAGAGCTTTCCATGACCAATGCAACTCTCAAAACAGCGACCAGCACGGTAGATTTGGGTCCCGCAGGCATTAATGTAACTGCGAATGGCGGCATGACGACGGTAAAAGGGGTGACCACAACTGTGAAGGGCGATACCATGGTGGCTGTGAATGCACCGATCATCAATTTAGGTTAGAAGGTTTTGAGTTTTGAGTTTTGAGTGAGGAAAAAGTTGATGCCACTACAAACCTGCATGGGTGCCACGCTACAATGCATCCCCTTTGGAGTTGCGCCTAGTACGCTGATTGTTATTCCAAAAGGAACTCCAGTGTTGGTGAATGGTTTGTTGGCTGCCAGTATCATGGATTTTGTGCCGATCGCGAATATTCTCCCTTTTGGCATGTGTACCTCGATCGCAAATCCCACGGTTGCCGCTGCCACAACCGCCGCTTTGGGGGTGCTAACACCCATGCCTTGTGTCCCGGTAACTGTTGCCCCTTGGTCACCAGGAGCGATGAAAACAAAAATCGGTATCTTTCCAGCGTTGCCCAACACTGCCATCTGCAACTGTGCTTGGGGCGGCGTGATCAAAATAACGGCTCCAGCGCAATTCACGGTGAACGTCAATTAACCAATAAAAAGTGTGATAACCAACGCCTTCACAATTTTTGATTTGTGAAAATTCCTCTGATGCGCGAGAATATCGGCAGAATTATTTTTTGCTAGTAACGCTGGAGTTTGGGCTATGGGTCTGCGATCGCACGCTCAAAAAAAGGTTCCGCAACAGTCCGCTTTAACCCCAGTTCAAAGTCAAGTGCGATCGCGTCCCTTTGCTGTTCAACCTCAACCTGAAACTAGCCAGCAAGAAACTCCTGATCTGCAAACTCAAATCGAAACCGCACAGCGTTTTGGTCACAGTTTCTCCAAAATTGCAGCCTCCAAGACAGCAATCATTCAACCCAAGCTCACCATCGGCGCACCGGGCGACAAGTACGAGCAAGAAGCCGATCGCGTCGCTCAACAAGTGGTGCAGCGGATTAATGCACCGGATGTGGAGCGATCTCAGCTAGAACAATCAGTTCAACGGGAAACTGTGCCCGAAGAAGAGGAACTTCAGATGAAACCTTTGGCAGACCAGATCCAGCGAGTGGAACTGCCCGACGAAGACAAACTGCAAATGAAACCCGATGGTCTTCAACGAGAAACGATGCTGGAGGAAGACGAAGAGCTTCAAAAGTCACCCATGCTGCAACGACAGGCAAGTGAAGCAGCACTTCCCGCAACTACAGAATTAGAAAGCGCGATTCAACAATCGCGGGGTAGTGGACAAGCCCTCACAGACACCATTCGTCAGCCCTTAGAACAAGCCTTTGGCAACGTGGATTTTAGCGGGGTCAAGGTTCACACCGATGCCCAATCCGATAAACTCAACCGTTCTATTCACGCTAAAGCCTTTACCACCGGACAAGATATCTTCTTTCGCCAAGGAGCCTATCAACCGGAAAATCACGGAGGACAGGAGTTGATTGCCCACGAGTTGACTCATGTGGTGCAGCAGAATGGGGGCACAGTACAGCGATCCCAACGAGAATTTGTGCATCAAAGGTCAGCGTCCACAGCCTTATCACTCCCAAACATCACCGTCCAACGAGCATTAGGCATCACTGTCGATCAGTACAAAACAGCTTCGGATAGCAAAGGGAGCGGTTCACGGAAACGAGTGAAAGCGGTCGATCGCGCACTCGCTGATTATCATCAAGACGCACCCAGAGATCGTCTGGGTATCAAATCAAATGGTGCAATGACTCCAGAAGAATTACAAGATACAAGACATCTGCTAGATAATTTAATGGTTGAGATCGATACCTATTTGGCTCTGGGCGACATTGCTGAAAAGCGCAAAGAAGGCACCTACGCGCTACGTGTACACGTGCAAAATGAGCGTATGTACGTGACTAAGAGTTTAGCGAATAAGGGAGGATTCTCGACTAAAGCTCGAGACAACGAAGTATCAGAAGCGGTGAAAACCGATCCAGCCTCCTTTATCAACTGGTTGGGAACTCATCCAGAATATTTAAAATGGGCAGGTCAAGGGGCAGGTGCTTGCATCACTTCAGTAGAAGCGCTGGAGCCGATGTTAAAAGCAATATTTAAAGACGTGTATGTGAAAGGGCTGTTGGCATTTGCTACTTCAGATGCTACGAAAGTAGCGAATCACTTTGTCGTTGTGGTAAATATCTCAGGTCAGGATATTGTGGTTGATCCAACGCAGATTCAATTTTTGGGCGGTAACCCGCAAGTTGCCGCAGAAGCGACATGGCGACAGCGATTGCAAGCGGTGAAAATTGCATTTGCAGGATCGGATTACGAACCTGCCCAAGTGATTAAAGTGAAAGATTGTGGGAGTTGTGCAGAGGCGATCGCCTTTGCTGGGGAAGACCGCCGCAAAACGGTACAGCTTGTAGATGTCGCCGGAGAAGCGGATCTTTAATCCTATGACTTTAATCCTATGACTTTAATCCTATGACTTTAATCCTATGACTTTAATCCTATGACTTTAATCCTATGACTTTAATC
>NZ_JBFPDP010000006.1:0-116890 GCF_040830845.1 Sivoneniella epilithica UHCC 1019 | reverse complement strand
TCCTATGACTTTGCGATCGCACACCTCAAAAAAAACTGCACCCGATTCTGCCACCCCTGTCCAGAATCCCTTACAGCCGCGCCCTTTTGCCACATCAATACCCACAGAAGCACCTGGCACTCAACCACAGGAATTCCCTGATATTCAAACGCAATTGGAAAACGCCCGCCGCTTTGGACATCACATCGACAAGATTTTTCCGACTAGCTCAGATAGTCCTTCTGGTGGTTCTTGTCCCATGATTCAGCCCAAGTTAAGCATAGATGCAGTGGGACAGACAACCGCTCAACCAGGCAATCCTCTCCTCATGCGGCAACCTTCGCCTGAGCCAGACGGCGAAAACCAGGCTGAGATGACAGAACCACTTTCCCCCGGTTTGCCCGATCATCTTGCTCCCGATCATCTTGCTGGCGAGGAAACAAGTGAATCTCAGCCCGATCTGACTGGGGCAGAGGAAGTCAAGCTAAGTAACATTGACATCACATTTGAGATGGATGCGGATGGCGATGGCGAGGAAGAACAAAAACGGCTTTTCTTTAAGGGCGAGGGCGAAAATGCAGAACTGATGCTGAATCCCGATCCGATTCCGTTTGGAAAGTTTTTGGCGAAACAAAAATACAACAATATTGCCAGAAATAACCAGGTTCTACAAACGGTTGCCCTGATTCAACAAGAAGTTAAAAAGGCAATCACCCAAACTCGAGGGCAACTCCTAGCTCGGACGTTGACCGCCCTAGCACAAATTTTATCTGCTACTTTTCGCGTCAGTAAACCCCCTTCCTCGCTTCGATGGCACACCCGACAAATTGTCGATCCGATTAGTCACACGTCAGAAACGGTCACCGACACACTCGTTGCCCAACCTTTAAGCTCGATTCCAGACCCTGGTATCGCTGGTTCCAAACCCCAGCAATCCACGCCCTTTATGAAAGCCCTCCGAAAATGGGCTCCCTATATTCGGGGTCACATGTTGAATGACAAGCTTCATGGTCCCGGTGAAGACAAAAACCTGGTTCCCATCTCGGCAACCTTCAACTCAACCATGAAGAACAGTATTGAGCAGTATCTCAAGGACAAAGTGCTGTCAAAAAATGGGGTTGTCTCCTACAGCATTGAGCCGACTCAGTGGGGACAGTACCGAGGCACAACAAACAAACCACTAAATATCCAAAACCTCTTGCCAGCGGGGTTCATCGTCAAGATTGATGTAATGCAACTTCGCCATCCTGGAGATGATGGGACGATTGCAGCCAACTGGATAGTGAACCCAAACAAACAAATTCTTAACAAAACTTTCAATCACGATATTCCAAATACAACCACATTTAACTATGATTCCGCCCCTCAAGAGTTGAGTGCAGGATATGGCGAAATCTTAGGTTCGGCTTATCCCAATCCCGATCATGCTGATTGGTATGTGGTTCAAGGAACCCTGCGCTGGTGCAATTATGTGGGTAAGGAAACGATCAAAGAGTATCCAGATCCGGTCAACTTGGCTGCGTCTCAGAAAAATGGAAAGGCGACCCTAGAACAGATTGATGATGACTATCTGATGGTGAAATGTAATGCCCTGGCTTTGAAGCAAGTGCAAAACCATTTGAATACTCAACTGAGGACAAAGCTTGACAATCTAAACGCTCGGATGGAGGAGACTAAAAATCTCGTTAATGGTTCGGTTCAAAGCAACTTGAGCAAATGCAAACAAACTTTAGATCAGTTTCTCGCTGCGAATGAACAACGGATTAACCAGAATCAGCGCAAAGACACTTTCCAAATTGAGCGGCATCAAAATTATCCGCAGAAATATAGTCCAACTTTGACTAAAGCAGAACAGACTGCGATCGAGATTCTCCAACGGCATCAACAACGAGAAGTTAAATTTAAAGCGCTGGTAGGTAGCTCAACTCAGTTTTGGCAGGTTCAAGAAAATCTGGCTAAAAATGTTGCCACGACCTCAAAATTCTGGCAAGCACAAGACCAGCGAGAAACGCAATTTGCTCAGGAAGAAGCAATGCTGGATGAGATTACTTTGGGAATCACAAAAAGCCATGGAAATAGAGAAGATTTCCAAACACTTAACCGTCTAGAGCAGGAGCTTAAGTCTATGATAAGTCGGATCAACGGCGATGAAGCCTTTGAGAAAGAACGACACGCCCAAATCCAGAGAGAGTTGCTCAACCAGCAAAGTCGCACTCTGTCATCCCAACCCCCGCGTTCGCAAAATCAGTCTACAGATCTCTCAAACATCCACCAACAAATTCATCTTGATATTGATCTGTCTGATATTGATCTGTCTAAAATTCTGGGTGATCAAAATTCTTCTATGCTCCCCATCTCGTTGAATTCCGATGATACTTTACCCTCCTCAATGGATTTGGGTTTGACAGAGACAGAACCAAAATCAAAGAACACCAAACCCCTTGGACGTAAACCAAAACCCAGATCGCCTGGTTCTACAGACAATCCTCAAAAAACGAAATTGCTTAAGTATTTAAAGGAACGCACCATTCATGAAAAAAAAGAGCAGGGTATTTCCGAAGCTGACAAAGGTTCCTTCTATCGGGAAGTTAGGAACTATGAGAAAAAACTAGAACGCCTAATTGATGACATGGGTAATATGACTTCTCAGCAAGAAAAACAAATCGCTGAAGAGATCAAATCAAAAATTAAGAGAATCGCACAGCAATACAGGTAGGGTTAAAGTTACTCAAGGGACTTAGGTGACTATGGGTTCGCGATCGCACTCCCAAAAAAAAGCTTCGCATGAATCCGCAACAGCCCCGGTGCAAAGCCAGTTGCGATCGCGCCCCTTCGACCTTCAAGCCCAACTTGAAACTAGCCAGCAAGAAGTTCCTGACCTACAAACTCAAATCGAAAATGCACAGCGCTTCGGTCATAGTTTCTCCAAAATTGTGAGCGGCGGTTCAGCCATCATTCAACCCAAGCTCAGTATTGGCACACCGGGAGATAAGTACGAACAAGAAGCCGATTCCCTTCCTGAGACGCGATCGCGTCTCAGGTTATTGAGTGAGATCGCGCTGATTGTCTGAATGCGATCTCCAAGTTTGAGAATCATGATGCGATGATGGAAAAAAGCGCGATCGCCGCTCTTATAGAGATCGCCCCTTGCAATTGTTAGGATTCAACTGGGGCGATCGCACAGGTTATAACCTTAAATTAGCGAATTTGCTGTAAGAGCACTTCATTAATCACTGTTTGGTAGCCAACTCCTCGTTTAGTTGCCTCTTTTCTTGCCCAAGCTAAAACTTTCGGGTGAAGCCGAATAGAGACTGGCTCATACTTTTCCGACTCATCTTTAGTAGGGCGACCTCGCTTTTTCAAGGTAATCCCAAATTGGTCAGCGATTGCGGCTCTGAATTTTTGATTTTCTTCTAGTGTGACTCGTCTGGCTTTTTCAAACGGAAACTCAGATTCCTGACTCATAACGCTCACACTCCCTTTTTGTCGCTTTTCTGGCACTAATATCCTGATTTGTTCACCTCTCATCGTAAAAACAACGACAATAATTGAACCATTTTCCGCCTCTCAATCGCCCATTCTCTTTCTTCCTCTTGAGAATGCCTAGAGTCTTCGGTAAACACGAGATAAGGATCAGCAAAAACGGTTACAGCTTCCTTAAACGTAATCCCATGTCTTCGAGCGTTTGATTCAGCTTTGTTGTCGCCCCACTCAAATCGCATTTACAGTATATACCAAAATCCTGTCTAAGCTATTCTACCCTTTTGGATGAACTGCATAAAGATAGTACACTTGCCACGCGATCGCAGACTTGCCCCCGAAATCGCGCCAAATTCACCATCCTTCAATCCGCTCCTTCTATTGGGGCAAACCCTTGACGCTGAATGTTTTCAGTAATCACTCTGGGTTCCAGGAATTGCAGCAGGTAGTCTGGTCCACCTGCCTTAGAGCCAACGCCGGAGAGTTTAAAGCCGCCGAAAGGTTGCCGCGCCACGATCGCCCCCGTAATGCCCCGATTGATGTAGAGATTGCCCACCTCAAACTCTTGCTGTGCTTGCTCGATGTGCGATGGAGTGCGGGAGTATAAGCCACCTGTGAGGGCGTAGTTGGTGCCATTGGCGATCGCAATTGCTTGATCAAAGCTTGTCGCCTGCATCACTGCCAGGACAGGACCAAAGATCTCTTCCTGAGCGATCGTGTGGTCGAGCAGCACATCGCGAAAGATGACTGGACCGACGAAGTAGCCGCCGACCGGGGCAGACATTTCTAGAGCAACTGGAGATTGCAGTCGTCCTTTTTCAATATATTCTTTGATGCGGGTTTGAGCATTGGCATCAATCACGGGACCCACTTTTGTACCCGGCAGTTCGGTGTTACCCAAGTTGAGCGATCGCGTTGCTTCCACCAGTCGCGCCAAAAACAGTTCATAAATTGGTTCCAGCACAATCACGCGAGAGCAAGCAGAACACTTCTGACCGCTGTAGCCAAATGCCGACTGCACCACGCCCTGCACTGCTTGATCCAAATCTGCGCTTTCATCTACAATCACAGCATTTTTGCCGCCCATTTCTGCAATCACCCGCTTCAGGTGCTTTTGCCCCGGTTGCAGTTCTGCGGCTTCCCGATAAATCCGGCAGCCCACTTCCTGTGATCCGGTAAAGGTAATCATGTGAACGTCACGATGTTTGACCATATGAGCGCCAACTGTAGCGCCTTTCCCTGGCACAAACTGAAACACGCCGTTGGGAATGCCAGCTTCTAGCAAAATTTCGGCAATCTTCGAACCAATGATGGAAGAGACTTCAGCGGGTTTCAACAGGGTGCAGTTGCCAGCGACCAGAGACGCGACGGTCATACCTACGGGAATCGCTAAAGGAAAATTCCAGGGCGAGATAATCAGAGAAATGCCCCGTGGTTGATAGTGATAGCGATTGGTTTCACCGGGAAAATCGTAGGCAACACCGCTGTCTAACCGCTCCATTTCATCAGCATAGTAGTGGCAAAAGTCGATCGCTTCCGACACTTCTGGATCAGCTTCTCGCACCGTTTTTCCAGTTTCCAGCACCATCCAGGCAATCAAGTCTTCGCGTCGCTGCTCCATCAAATCGCCAGCCCGACGAATTATAGTTGCCCGATCGCGTGCCGGAGTTTTTTTCCAAGCCGGAAATGCCGCTTTTGCTGCCGCGATCGCCTGATCTGCCTGCTCAATGCTGATCAATCCAATGCGTCCTACCTGTTCACTAAAGTTCGATGGATTCAGCGACTCCGCATAGTTCTCAGTCTGAACGAATTCGCCATTTATCACAGGCAAATAGGTTTTGCCCAACTGCTGCCGCACTCGCTGCAACGCCTGTTGAATCTCTTGACGATGGGATATATCGGCGTAATCCGTATCGGGAACGTTGGGGAAGTTTTGAGTTTTGAGTTTTGAGTTTTGAGTGTATTGAGTTGGGTTTTTCAACTCAGAACTTAACATTGAGAACTCAGAACTCTCCATCGTCGGTGCTTTTAGCAATTCCTCAATGGGGCGTTCTTCCAGGTTTTGGCGGAGGAAGGAACTGTTGGCGGTGTTTTCCAGCAGGCGGCGAATTAGGTAGGACATGCCGGGAATCAGTTCGCCGTAGGGACAGTAAACCCGCACACGGTAGCCTTTGTCAGCGATCGCTTTTGCTAGTTTATCCGCCATGCCGTAGAGCATTTGAAACTCGAAGCGACGGGGCGGAATTTGCAGGGTTTCGGCGATCGCGATCGCGTGCGCCTGAGAGCGAACATTGTGGCTGCCGATCGCGGCGTAGAGATGCTCGTGATTTTCCAGCAATAGGCGGGTCATTGCCTCAAAGTTGGCATCCGTCGATTCTTTATCGTTAAAAACAGGTTGCGCCCAATCTTTTTGCACTGCTTTAATGGTTTCCTGATCCCAATAGGCACCTTTAACCAAGCGCACGGTTACCGGGGATCCCCGTTCTTTTGCCCACTCGATTAGGTCTTTCAAATCGCCCAAACTGTCCCGTAGATACGCCTGTAGTGTGATGCCAATATCCGTGCGATCTCGAAACTCACCCTCAAGTAGCAGTTGCTTCAGCGTTGCCAGTGTGCTTGCTTTGTATTGATATTGCTCCATATCAAAGTGAACGGCGGCATCCAGTTCTTTCGCGTGGCGTAGTAAAGTTCGGGCGCGATCGCTGACCTTCTCTTGACTGCCCTTTTCATCCAAGGGATCAAATTGGGAATAGAGCGCCGTTAGCTTGATCGATACCTGCACTTTGGGCAACTCTGCTCCATCCGCGCGATCGATTTGCTCCACCTTCGACCAACGAGTTGCTGCATTAGTTAGCTGAGTCATTAGTTCCAAGTAGCGATCGAGATAGGATTGCGCCTCGGTTTCGGTGATCACCGCCTCGCCCAGCAAATCTACGGTAAACGCTGCCCGTTCCTTCCTCAATCGTTCAATGCTTTTCAGCACTTGCTGAATCGTTTCACCGGCAATATATTTTTGTGCCAAGGTTTCAACTGCCGTGGAAACCGTTGTTGCGGCAACTTGTCCCGGCATGGAGTCAGGATTAGCAAAATTGAGCATTCCTTTGAGTGTGCCTGGAAGCTCCACCGATGCCTCGCCCAAGTATTCTTGCAGGTGACGGGCAATCTCGGTTTTGCTACGGAGTGATGGCAGGCAATCGATGAAGCGAAATAGCTGTACTCGCAAGCCCGGATTGCTCATCGTCCAGCCCAGCAACTTGTCATCCCATCGCATTTGGTCGCGCATTTGGGCAAACAAGGAGCGATTTTCCCGCGTGGCAGAAATAAGCTGACGAGCAATATCTTGGGTTTTCGCTTCGTATGGGCTAATAGAGGCTTGCATAACCACAGCAGAACAGACTCCTAATCACTGATAAACATGGCAATCGTGCGCGATCGCAATCAATCAGACTTGCTAATTAATTCTAGCCTGCTCAGTTTGCCACTATGAGCGCGATCGCAATTGTGAGGAATATGACAATAAACCTGAAATGTCTGAAAAATTTAAGGAATTATCGTCTGGGTTAAGCTCTAGCTAGCATACTGAGCGATCGCGTTTGGCATGGAGTGTGGATTAGGTAAATAAAACGGCGTTGCTGAATCTAGATATGAAATTCGTAGGGGCAATCCCTTGTGGTTGCCCTGACCCCAGCCAGGGTAGGCACAAGGCGCTACCCCTACAAATGAAAATCATGTCTGCATTCAACAATGCCAATAAAACCGTCTGTTTGTCACTGAAATGTCACTGCAATATGACTGAAACAAATATTTGTAGGAGTAAGCGAGTTTGTTAGACAGAACGCGCTATAGTCTTCCCGTTGGGTCAGCGATATGGCAGGCGATCGTGTCAGTGCAAGTGTCTTCTCAGGTTACATCCGGCTCTGCTAAACAAGAGGGCAAATCATTTGAGCAGCAGAGCCGAGTGTTGGTGGTACTTAACGGTAAAGGTGGAGTTGGCAAGACGACTACGGCTGTCAATTTAGCCGCGACCTTGGCTGAAAGCTATTCAACTTTGTTGGTCGATGCTGATCCCCAAGGGTCTGCAACGTGGTGGGTTGAGCGCAGCAGCAAGCCTGCAAAGTTTGATATTACGAAGGAAACCGATCCGACGCTACTGGCAAATTTGCGATCGCTGCAACACTATCAGGTGATAGTAGTGGATACGCCCCCCGCTTTAGGATCAGAGGCTCTACTCGCTGTGGTTCCGGCTGCCGATTACGTCGTGTTGCCTACGCCCCCTGCGCCGATGGATCTAGCCGCTTTGATTGAAACTGTCAGGGCAACCGTGACTCCGGTAGGGGTTGCCCATCGCGTTTTACTCACCAAGGTTGATCCGCGCTGCTTAGGAGAAGCCCTAGAAGCGCAAAATACTCTGATGGAATTAGGGATTCCTGCTTGTAATGCATTTATTCGAGCCTACAAAGCCCATGAGCGGGCAGCCTTGGATGGAGTGGCGATCGCCCAATGGCGAGGCAAAAACGCCAAGGAAGCCGAAGCCGATTATCGCCGTGCAGCCGATGAAATTCAGCGCGACTGGAGGAATTAATGGTTAGAAAACGATTGTCAGATATGCTGCGTGAGGAAGCGCAAAAGCCGACTGAAACTGAAATCAATGTCGCTTCAACGCCTCAAGTCGAGAACACTGCTGGCGCGGCTCAATCCAAACCTGCCGCAAAACGCAGAACCCCGACAGGATCACGGACTGCCGCAAAGTCGTCTTCTACCGCCTCTCAAGATCTGTCTAAAGATACTGCTGCTAAAGACGAGACAACGGCGATCGCGTTGGAAGTTACCCACCTAAAAGCCGAATTGAACGCAACAGCGAAACAAACCAGTGAGCTAAATCAGCAGGTAACGGATTTGAAAGCGGAACTTGAGAATCAGGCGGCTGCTACTAAGACACTGCAAACAACTTTAAAAAAAGCTGAGCAGCACGGTCAGCAGTTAGCAACCGAACTCACCGAAGCCAAACAAACCATTTTGAACCTGGTAGAAGTTAATTCTCAATTGAAGCAAGACCTGGCTGCAAAACAGGCGGCAGCGATTCATGAAACGTTAGCGAATCTTTCCACAGGACTCCCTAGGGGAATCGCTCCCCTGCCAAAAAAATCCCTTCCTGAAACCCCGACTGCTTCTACTGAAGTAAAAAAGAACGCCTTAGCCTCTACAACTTTAAGCCAGCAAGAACTCTTGCAGCGGCAGAAAAAGTCTTTAGCGCACCCAGTATTTCCCGCTGGAAACTCTCCAGGTCACTTGTCTGAGCAAGATTTAGGCTGGGTTGATTAAAAGGACTCTCTAAAGAATTTAGAAAGACCTGCGTAAGTCATAGCTACCTATGAGAGGGTTAGGATAGATTTTTTAAAAAAGCCGATAGAGCGACGAAATACGAACACTTAACACTTGAACATCGCCTGAACCGCATGGGTAAGCAAACACTGTCAGTAGATATTGGTGGAAGCGGCATCAAAGTCATGGTGCTGGATGAATCGGGTACACCATTAACCGATCGCGATCGCAGGGATACGCCCGACATTCCCTCACCCAGCGTCGTGATTAGCATGGTCAAGGAATTAGCAGCCACCAAAGAATTTGATCGCGTTTCAGTCGGATTTCCGGGCGTTGTCCGCAACGGTATCACTGAAACTGCAGTAAACCTAACCCCTGAATGGATTAATTTTGATCTGGCTACCGTACTTGCAGATGCCCTTGGGAAACCCACTCGCGCAATTAATGATGCCGATATGCAGGGTTTGGGCGCGATCGCTGGAATCGGTGTAGAACTCGTCGCCACTTTGGGAACCGGGTTTGGATCTGCTCTGTTTGTTAATGGTCAATTGGTGCCTAATTTGGAAATGGGACACCATCCTTTTCGGAAAGGAGAAACCTACGAACAACAACTAGGACGAGCAGCCCTAGACCGAGCCGGTAGAAGACGGTGGAACAACCGCCTACAAAAAGCGATCGCTAACTTACAGCATCTCTTTAACTTTGACACCCTTTATCTAGGCGGCGGCAATACTAAATCCATCACGATAGAATTACCCTCTTCGGTAAAAGTAGTGCCCAATGTCGCCGGATTGTTGGGGGGTATCGCATTATGGAGAGAGTGACATTAGGACGCTTTGGTCATCGCCGCCGGATTAACAAGACGCTCGCTTGTGGGTTGCCATAATCCTTCATGAGAAATCGATTGAGCCAACAGATGACGATATAAATCGCTGAGGTGAGCCGCAACTCCTGACCAGCTAAAGTTTTGCTGAACCCGAATCGATGCCTGTCGCCGCAGCTTTTTCGCCCAAAGCTCTTGGCTCAAAATGCGATCAATCGCGTTAGCAAACGCATCCACATCTTTTGGCGGCACTAACAAACCCGTTTCTTCGGGAACCACTGTAAACTTCAATCCCCCGACATCTGAAGCCACTACCGGAGTTCCGCACGCCATCGCTTCGATCGCCACCAATCCAAAAGGTTCATAGTGACTCGGAATCACGCACACATCCGCCGCCGTGTAATACAGTGGCAGCAAATCATGTCCAACACGCCCCACAAATTCGGTTTGGTCTGCCAACCCTAGCTCCTGAACTTTGGCTTCAATCCGCTGCCGCTCCTGTCCATCGGCTTGATCAGGCTCACTGCCCCCCACAATCACCAACTTCAGCTTGGATGGGTTTAAGGCGTAGGGCGTAGGAATGAGACAAGTTCCGTCAACGCCTAATACGCGGCAGTTCACCCCTTCTTTGAGCCTTGCACACGCTTTCACCAGCGTATCAATTCCTTTACGGGGATCAAACCGTCCCACATAAAGCACAATCGCCTCATCCTGCCCCAATCCAAGCTGAGCACGGGCTTCAGCTTTAGGAATGGAGTGGAAATTTTCAATATCAGTGCCACAAGGGATCACTTCGATGCAGCCTGCTTGAGAAACCAGCGATCGCAAAGTTTCTTCTTCTTGGGGGCTGGTTGCCACAATACAATTCGCATTTTCCAATACCTCTTGTTCAATCCTCAAGCGGGTATCGGCGATCGCCGGACGCAGAGGAACTGCTTGATATTTCACAGCACCCACTGAATGGTAAGTGTGAACCAGTTGAATATTTGTGTGTTGCTTCAGTTGTAAGCCAACCCAAGCCGACATCCAATAGTTCGTGTGAATTAATGGATAGTTGGTGCCTTCTTTTGCTTGAAAAGCTTGGAATGCACTGACAAACTCCGGCATGTAGCTAAAAAGCTGATCGCGTGGAATAAAATCTTGAGGACCTGCAACTAGCCGAATCGTGCGGCAATGAGCCGAATGTTGCACGATAGTGGGGTCATCTGCCTTCACCTTACGAGTGAACATATCGACCTGCCAGCCAAGCTTTGCCAGCGCTTCACCCACCTGGCGAACGTAAACATTTTGTCCGCCCGCTTCTTCTTTACCAATATCTGCTGCCGGATCGCCGTGGTCAGAAATCAATGCAATTGCCTGACGACCGGGAACCCGCGGGCGAGGGAAACCAATGGGTCTGGCTGGTTTTGGAGCCGCGACTGAAACACTTGGCTTAACGTTAAGACTCACCATACTTTTACCTCATCAATTCAAACAGTTGATTCATTCTGAATAGAGACGAAACTAGCGCTACACCTCTCTTTGAGGATATCGACTTTCAAAGGACTCTCCCCGTGCGATCGCAGCAGCTAGGTTGCCAAGAGTATCTAAATACGTAATGCAAACGCTCCCTTTATTAGATAACCTACTGCCAGCAAGCGGAATCAATAAACACTCTAGAGACATAAACCTAAAGAACCATTAAAAATTAGAAAAAAAAGCAAGCTGGGCTACATCTTTCTTAACAAGATTGTTACAATTTAGGTGAATAGAGTGTAACACCTCAACTGAAATTTTGATGTTTAATTACTGTCCAGAGCAAAAAAACTGTTCGTGAAATAGCGCAACGACTCAGTTTCAGCTAGGTGTCAATACTAAATAAGAGTTGAATGAAGAATATTGATGCTCCCCTAGTCGTTGCCAATGTCCACCCTTCTAGTGACACCTTTCAGGTGTGGAATTGGAAAGGATTTGATATTTGCTACCAAACTCAAGGCACCAGTGGATCGGCGATCGTTTTAATTCATGGGTTTGGTGCTTCCTTGGGGCACTGGCGCAAAAACATTCCAGAGTTAGCAACAGTTGGACGAGTGTTTGCGATCGACTTAATTGGCTTTGGCGGCTCAGATAAACCGACACCCGGAGTTTTCAAATCTGGTGAACAGGTGGAATACACTTTTGAAACATGGGGAGAGCAGATTGCCGATTTTTGTCGGGAGGTAGTGGGTGAACCTGCTTTTTTGATTGGCAACTCGATTGGATGTATTGCAGCCATGCAAACAGCAGTGGATCATCCTGATTGGGTGCGGACTGTGGCGCTGCTCAATTGCTCATTACGATTACTGCACGATCGCCGTCGGGCAACGCAACCTTGGTTTAAGCGTATGGGCACCCCGATTTTGCAGCAAGTCTTAAAAAATCGGGCGATCGGACGGGCATTTTTCCGGCAAGTTGCCCAGCCTAAAACCGTGCGAAAGATTTTGCTCCAAGCCTACGCTCATCCCGAAGCCGTCACAGATGAGTTAATCGAAATCCTCATGGCTCCGGCAAAAGATGCGGGAGCAGCGGATGTGTTTCTTGCCTTTACAGGCTATTCTCAAGGTCCACTCCCCGAAGATTTACTCGAAGTTTTGCCCTGTCCGGCTTTGATTTTGTGGGGAAGTGCTGATCCATGGGAACCGATCTCCTTGGGAAGGGAATTTGCTAATTATGCCTGTGTGGAGCAGTTTATAACTTTAGAAGGGGTGGGTCATTGTCCTCAAGATGAATCCCCGGATCTAGTAAACCCGATTCTGCAACAGTGGATTTTAGATCATGCGATCTCTGACGTGAAATCGTAGAATCAATCTTTGGAAAAACTCTAACCTTGTTGAGAAATCGTGCAATGATTTCTTTTTGCAGGTTCAACATATACGTTGAGAGAAATAATTTCTGATGATTCAATCTCTTCTTTATCGCTGTGAGGAGAGAGGTTTTAAGGCTCCAAATGATACATTTACCACTTAGTCTGAGTCTATTTATCTTCAATGCAACAAGTCAGGAAATTTTTACATACCTCATCCTAGGTCTGCTGTTTTTATTGAGCTTATCCGCGATCGCCTATTACGGGTATGCCATTTACGCGGCTCACAAGTTTTTTGCTCATTCACCTGTTGATGATGAAGCCTTTCATCCTGCCATTAGCATCTTGCGCCCAATCTGCGGGATCGACAGCGAAACCTACCAAAACTTAGCGTCTTTCTGCCAGCAAGAGTATCCAAAGTATCAAATTATTTTTGGCGTACAAGATCCTCAAGACCCCAGCATGGAAGTAGTGAGGCAGCTAATTAAAGACTTTCCCAACTTAGATATTCAAGTGACTGCAAGCCTTTATAGTTTCGGAGCGAATCGCAAAGTCAGCAACCTTGCTCATGCGATCACTAAAGCAAAATATGACGTTTTGCTGTTAGCCGATAGCGATGTACGGGTACAGCCAGACTACTTGTGCCGGGTGATTCAACCGTTACGTGATCCGGCTGTGGGTGTGGTGACCTGTTTGTATCGTTCGATCACCCAAGGCTGGATTACCACCCTCGAAGCACTGAGTACGCCAACAGAGTTTTTGCCAGGAGTCTTGGTCAGTACAGCGCTGGAAGGAATTAAATTTGCCATGGGACAAACCATTGTCATTCGGCGATCGGTGCTGGAAGAAATTGGTGGGTTTACTGCGATCGCGGACTATCTGGCGGATGATTTTCAGCTCGGCTTTTTACCGGCTCAGGCAGGCTATGAGGTAGTGCTGTCTAATTATCTGATTGATCATGTCATGCCACTTAGCACGATCTCAGAATCTATCCATCGCCAAACTCGCTGGCTGGTTGGCATTCGTGCCTCGCGTCCTTGGGGATATGCAGGCTTGATCTTCACCCATGGCACGGTAACCAGTTTGCTATTTTTACTGGTAACAGGCGGTTCAATATTGGGTTGGAGTGTTTTCGGCGTTGCTTGGATGATGCGCTTAGCGATGGCTTGGTTTGTGGGGATTCGATGCTTGGGCGATCCTGTTGCTCAAAAGCTTTTCTGGTTAGTGCCTTTGCGAGATGTCGCAAGCTTTATGCTGTGGGGCTATAGCTTTATGGGTAACACAGTGGAATGGCGCGATCGCCAGTTTCGGCTCACTCGCAGCGGCAAACTCATTGCATTGAATCCGAATCTGCCAGAGCGGGTGAAGACAATTGCTGGCTAGAACGATACACTCTGTTGCATAGTTTTGTAATGAGAAATTTTTCGTTAGATTTTCTGTCAAAAGCAGTCCACTGATTAGGAACTTTACTACTAAAAAACTCCTATATCGTGAACTTGCACAGGTGGCGATCGTTAAAGTTAACTATTTGGAGTGACGCATGAAAGTTGGTTCCCAAGCTCATAAGGAGCTATTTTGTCAAAGCTTTATTGAGAGCTATCAAGACTATGAGCCTGAAACACTTCCTTGGCCACAGCTTGATGATGCTGCCCTAGAGCGCCTACGGGGGATTCCCTTTTGGCAGGAAGCCTTGCGAACCGAGCGGCAAGCTGGCGTAATGGTGGGTGCTTTTGCCGAAACAATTACCGATCCGATGATTCATGAGGCGATCGCGCTGCAAGCAAAAGAGGAAGCCCGTCACGGTCGGTTAC
The DNA here is from genome assembly GCF_040830845.1 of Sivoneniella epilithica UHCC 1019. NCBI lineage: Bacteria > Bacillati > Cyanobacteriota > Cyanophyceae > Leptolyngbyales > Leptolyngbyaceae > Sivoneniella > Sivoneniella epilithica. The sequence goes on along the minus strand of NZ_JBFPDP010000006.1, from coordinate 102,654 downwards.
TAGAGTTTTTGATCAACCATTATGACGTGCCGATCAACGAACCGCCTGCGCCTAAAGTTCCTCCCAATATCGCCCAAGAATTTATCGATTTTGGCTTTGGCGAGTGTCTAGATTCCTACTTTGCCTTTGGCATGTTTGAGCTAGCACGGCAGACCAACTACTTCCCAGAAGCGCTGTTCACCATTTTTGATCCCATTCTGTATGAAGAAGCCCGTCATATCGTCTTTTTTGTCAACTGGGTCAGCTATATGCAAGTGCATCAGGGGCGCGGATTTGCTCCGCTACGAGGTGCCCATGCGGGAGTTCACTATGGTCGCGCGTTGCTCCATCTCGCCAAAGCGTTTGGTAGCGCGGGGGATGGTACTGGGGAAGGATTCACAGCAACCGGGGCAGGCACCTTTGCTGATAACTTAACGCCAGCGCGAGTCTTCTCAGTGTGCTTGCAAGAAAACGAGAAGCGGATGAGCAGCTTTGACGATCGCCTCCTGCAACCCAACTTATTACCAAATTTGTCTGCGATCGCCCTGCGTGTTCTCAATGTGCTACCCAAAAAACAACCCGATTGGCAAGTGGCGAAGGGCGAATGACGAAGGGCGAGTGGCGAAGGGCAGATGACGAGTGACGAATGGTTGAGTAATCAATATTTGTAACTCGAAACTCTTGAAATTCGGCACTCGAAATTCGGCACTCGAAATTTTATTATTGTGAGGAGTTTTTGATGAAAAAAACATTGTTTTTGGGACCGCCTTCGTTTGATGGGTTTGATGGGGGTGCGGGGGCGCGATATCAGGCAAAGCGGGAGATTACCTCTTTTTGGTATCCCACTTGGCTAGCACAACCTGCGGCGATGGTGCCGGGAAGCAAATTGGTGGATGCGCCGCCCCACGGACAGACGATCTCCGATGTGTTGGAGATCGCTAAGGACTACGAACTGGTGATCATGCACACTAGCACGCCGTCTCTCGCCAATGATGTCAAATGTGCAGAGGCAATTAAAGCGCAAAATCCGGAAACCCAAATTGGCTTAATTGGTGCCCATGTCGCGGTGCTGCCAGAGCCAACTCTGCGCGAAAACCCAGTGATTGATTTTGTCTGTCGTCACGAGTTTGACTACACCTGCAAAGAATTGGCAGAAGGCAAACCTTGGGATCAAATTCGGGGATTAAGCTACCGCGACAAATACGGCACCCTGCACCACACCGAAGATCGTGAATTGATTCACGATTGGGATGCGATGCCTAGCGTGTTGCCTGTGTATGCCCGTGATCTGGACATCACCAAGTATTTCATTGGCTATTTGCGCCATCCCTATGTGTCTTTTTATACGGGGCGCGGCTGTCCGGCAAAGTGTAGTTTTTGCCTGTGGCCCCAAACTATTGGTGGACATCAATATCGTACCAAAAGCCCTGATGTGGTGGGGCGCGAGATGGAAGAGGCGAAAGCGCTATTCGGCGATCGCGTTCAAGAATATATGTTTGATGACGACACTTTCACGATTGACAAGCCACGGGCGATCGCCATCAGCGAACATATGAAGCGCTTGAACATCACTTGGAGTTGCAACGCCCGCGCCAACCTGGATTACGACACGCTCAAACAACTGCGCGACAACGGATTACGCCTATTGCTCGTCGGTTTTGAGTCGGGTAATCAAGAAATCCTCAACAACATCAACAAAGGGGTGCGGCTAGAGGCAGCCCGACAATTTATGAAACATTGCCACGACCTGGGAATTACCGTACACGGCACTTTCATTATTGGGTTGCCAATCGAAACCCGCGAAACCGTGGAAGAAACCATTCGCTTTGCCTGCGAAATTAGTCCGCATACTATCCAGGTTTCCATTGCCGCTCCCTATCCCGGCACCCAACTTTATCAAGAAGCAAAAGCAAACGGTTGGTTCGCTGATCATGCCCTAGTTGCCAACTCTGGCATTCAAACTTCTACGCTGCACTATCCCACGTTGTCTAGTGAACAGATTGAAGAATCTGTTGAGCAAATGTATCGCCGTTTCTACTTCCGCCCTAAAGCGATTTTTCCGATTGTGCGGGAGATGTTGGGCGATCGCCAAATGCTGGTTCGTCGATTGCGAGAGGGCAAAGAGTTTTTTGCATATCTGGGCGATCGCCGCACGCAGCAAGCCTCCCAAACCACCGCAGCCCCGCAGCCCGTGGAAGTTTAGAGGGTTCACCAGAAATGCCGATTTGCTGATCGCTCTGCCAAAAATTGAACCCTATGCAAAACTTCATGAATGCCAACATTCTCTGGTTTTTGGCGCTCGTTAAATTAATGCTGCATTTTCTGACCAATAGTCAATATGGCTACGATGGCGATGAGTTGTACTACATGGCTGCTGGTGACCGTCTAGCTTGGGGTTATACTGAATTTCCCCCGTTGGTTGCGGTTGTGGCGCACCTGAGTCGATCTCTGACAGGGGATTCTTTGTTTTCAATTCGGTTTTTTCCCGCGATCGCCGGAGCTTTACTGGTCGTTCTGACTGGATTGATGGCTCGTGAGTTGGGGGGAGGGCGGTTTGCTCAATACCTAGCGGCGCTGTCAGTAGTGATTGCACCTTACTTTTTGGTCATCCATACTATTCTGACCGTGAATACATTTGAGGCGCTGATCTGGACGCTATGTGCCTATTTGATTCTGCTGTCGCTGAAATATCACAGACCCAAATTATGGCTACTGATTGGCGTTGTGATCGGTATTGGATTGCTCAATAAGTTTTCCATGGCTTTTTTTGCGTTTAGTGTAGTAGTCGGATTATGGCTAACGCAGCGCCAAGTATTTTTCAAAAAATGGATCTGGTTGGGGGGGATGATTGCGATCGCCCTGGTGATGCCAACGCTAATCTGGCAGGTTCAGCATGGTTTGCCCTTTTTAGAGCAGCAACAAGCCGCCACTCTCTATAGCAAAAAGCCATTTCCTGATGCGATCATTGCGCTACTGGTGCAATCCACCTTGATGATGCATCCGTTAGCCGCCCCAATCTGGTTGGCTGGGCTTTTCTTTTATCTAAAGTCTAAAGACGGCAAACCCTATCGCTTGTTTGGGTGGTTTTTTGTGATTACCTATGGGCTATTCCTGTTATTGCAAGGCAAATCTTATTATGTGGGACCGCTATATCCCATGCTATTTGCTGGGGGGGCGATCGTGATTGAACGCTGGGTCAGCGGTCGGCGGCACTTCCAAACTGCGATTTCCAGCGTGTTGCTAGTCAGTGCGGTGGCGGTAATGATTCCCATGACGCTGCCGGTGTTGCCCATGGAAACCTTACTCCGGCTCTCAAGTTTCTACTCACAGGATTACTTCCTGCCCCAGCGCGCCAATACTGTAGTAGCCACGCAAGAAGCCCCCTGGCAATTCAGAGCGATGCTGGGATGGGAAGAGACGGTGGCACAGGTCAGCAAGGTCTACCAGCAGTTACCCACGAGCCAGCAAGCTCAAACAGCAATCCTGTCTTGGAACTATGCGGATGCTGGGGCGATCGATTTCTATGGTTCCCGCTATGGGTTGCCCAAAGGAATCAGCGGTGCCCACACTTTTTATTTTTGGGGACATCAAAATTATTCGGGTGAACAAGTCATTAGTCTAGGGGGCGATCGCGGTTACCTCAAGCAACTGTTTAACCGGGTTGAACAAGTGGATACCGTAACCCATGCCAATGTAGTCGGGATTAAAAGTAACATTCCAATCTATCTTTGCCAGGGCATAAAAGTTCCCTTCAGTCAAAGTTGGACTCACTTTAAAGCCTATTTTGGTCATCCTTATGCAAGAAAGCGATAAGAGGCTTGTTGGGGAATAGCAATCGCAGGTGGACTAGAGGCTAGGATTCAAGCAGGTTAGGAGTTGGGCTATCTTCAGGAGAAGTCTGATCTTTCACGCCCTTGTCAGGCAGCAATAATCGCACTGCTAAAATTGCAAATCCCGCCGCCGCCACAATTTTCACCAATCGAGCAGGCAAAAAGTGGGCAGTTCCTTCGCCAATAATCACGCCCAAAAAGCTTGCTAACAGCAACGCTGCGGCTGCCCCAAAAAACACTGGACGAGGAGATTTGGAACCACTACTGAGGGCGATCGCTGCCAGTTGGCTCTTATCCCCCAATTCTGAGATAAACACCGTAATAAACGTCAATCCTAAAAGATGCCAGTCCATAATTACCCTTTCCTACATCTGCGCCACATCCCACACCAGCCACACTGAGATTAGCGCCAGCAGAATACCCGCCGCAATATCTAATGTGCGCGGCGAAAGGCGACTGGAAAGCCATTGCCCCACCCAAACGCCAATCAGGGTTGTTGCAACAAGGGCAGTTCCGGCTCCGGCAAAAATCACCCAGGGCTTGTGAAATTCGGCGCTCATTAGCAACGTAGACATTTGGGTTTTGTCACCCAGTTCTGCTAAGAAAATAGTGACAAAGGTAGAGGTGAAGACTTTCCAGGAGGAAATTGGAGGCTTGGCGGGGAAGGTTTCAGGTGGGGCGATCGCCTGCGCCTCTACAACAATTCCAATTTTAGACGGTGCGATATCGGGCAAGCCTAGCTCAAGTTCCAGCACACTGATCTCTGGCGCTGACAAGTTTGAAATCGGTAGATTACTTTCCACAGAATTTTTTAGTCAAGCTGCTTTCATTTTCTTTTCACTATCTAGTATGGTCAACTCTTTCCAAAAGTGCAACGAGTTTAGTTTTGAATACCCGATAGCTATCAAAAGTTTGGGATGCCTCTTGCTACCAGTTGATTGGTTCTGTCAAAAACTTTTTGTATCAACATTGAGATTTTATGAACGAGCGCATGAGGTAATTAAATACCGATCGCGCCATCAAAGCGCAGCATTTCTAAACTGCGATCGCCATACACACCCTCTATCTGCTGACGACAGCACTCGATCGCAAACTCATTTAACTCTTCAGGTTCAATTCCATATAAATCCTGAAATATTTCTGATTCCACCCGACAAAAGCGGGGGCGATCGCTGTAAACCCGACATTCCCGGTTTTCCTGATCAAAATTGATGCACCAGCCATCTTCCCCCACGAGGCTAAAGTACAGGATCAATTCTTCGGTCGTCAGATAGTCTGCCAGTTCCGGGCGATCGCCGGGATCGAGGTTGCAGCAAGCACCACACTGTTTTACACATTGCCAAGTCGCCATTATTGAGCCTTTTTATACTTTTATTAACTTTCTGAGGAGTGCCCCAGTCACCAGAATAAGATAAATAACTGTTACAGCAACTTATACGATAACTTGATGAGTCGGCAGTGGCTCAGCTTGGGAGGAATCATGGGGTTTATTACTGATATTTTAGGCGGCGTTAATTGGGAAGCGATCGTTCAATTAGCGATGATTGCTGCAATTATGATTTCCGGACCAGTCGTTATCTTCCTGCTAGCTGCACAGGGTGGCGATCTGTAACGGTCAAAGTTTTTTACGAGTATGAGAGAGTAGCAAGGGGTTCGGCGCAGGTCGAACTCTTTTTTTGTAAAACCGAGAGTTAGTGTGAAGATTGTTTTCTTTGGAACACCAGAATTTGCAGTGCCCAGTCTGGAAGGCTTATTGGCGCATCCCGATTTTGACGTGATTGCGGTGGTGACGCAGCCCGATAAGCGGCGGGGACGGGGAAATCAGCTAATCCCATCGCCTGTAAAAGCATTGGCAGAAGAGCATGGCTTACCAACTTGGCAACCTCGCAGCGTTAAGAAGGATGTTGAAACGCTAGAAAAGCTACGAGACTCACAAGCGGATGGGTTTGTGGTCGTTGCCTATGGACAAATTTTGTCTCAAGCCATTTTAGATATGCCGCGTTTGGGCTGTGTGAATGCTCATGGCTCAATTTTGCCAAAGTATCGCGGGGCTGCACCGATTCAGTGGAGCCTTTACCATGGAGAACCGGAAACGGGCATTACTACCATGTTGATGGATGCTGGAATGGATACGGGTGCGATGCTAAGGGTCAGTCGAATTGCGATCGCGCCCCTCACAAATGCCCATGAACTTGCCACTCAGCTATCCAATGTATCTGCCGATTTGCTGATCGAAACTTTGTTACAACTGAACCAGGGCACTGCTCAGCCGATTTCCCAAGATTCGACCCAGGCAACCTATGCGCCCCTCATTAAAAAGGAAGACTATGAACTGGACTGGTCAAAATCCGCGATCGCGCTCCATAACCAGGTGCGCGGATTTTTCCCCAATTGCAACACCACTTTTCGAGGCGAACCGCTGAAAATAATCGCCACCATTCCGCTTGACCCGACCTATTGGGCTGGATTGCCACCCAACACGCAGGCGGGATTAACCAAAGGACTGGCTGATTCGCTCAATGTAGACAGGGAACCCGGAACCATTGCCGCGATCGCCAAAGGACTCGGCGCGATCGTCCAAACTGGCAGCGGACATTTATTGCTAAAAGAAATTCAGCTTTCCGGCAAACGTCCCCAATCAGGCGCAGATTTTGCTAACGGAACCCGATTAGCGATCGGTGAACAACTGGGAAGGGCAAAAGGATGAGGGGCGAGAGGCGAGAGGCAAGAGGCGAGAGGTAACCTCTGAACTCAAAACTCAAAACTCAAAACTCAAAACTCTGAACTCCAAACTCCCTTCCTAATCTTTTGAAAAACGATCCCCCAGATTGTGGTATAGGTATTAAAGTTTTGTTGCGCTTTCTTAAGCAGAATTTTGTATTGTCTATCCTTTCTCAAGGGTGTGTTTGTGAGTGTGGGCGATCGCGGCTTTAAGGTAACCATTGCTCGGTTTATCATCTTTTCTAAGTCAATCCCTGTAGTGTTGCTGGCTATGGTTCCGTAGCTAGTTTTTTTTGTGCAAATTGATATGTCATGCTTTTTCGGGATTTGTTGCTGCTGCAGTTCGCATCACAACCGATGATTTCACCTCTTCTTTGCTCAGGTTTTACTCGTGAGGAGACAGTATCCATTCATGATTGCTTCACCCGTTATCCAAACTTCCCCCAACCCGATTCAGGTCGAACCTGATTTGCGCTTAAAAGATATTTTGAAGACCTTGCCTAAGGCTTGTTTTCAAAAAAACAGACAGAAAGCCTGGATGTCTGTTTTTATCAACGTTGGTATGGTCGCTTTGGGCTATATCAGCATTGCGATCGCGCCTTGGTTTCTCCTACCCATCGCCTGGATTTTTACCGGGACAGCGCTAACCGGATTTTTTGTGTTGGGTCACGACTGCGGACATCGTTCCTTTGCCAAACGCCGTTGGGTCAACGATTTGGTCGGGCACATTATGTTTTTACCCTTAATTTATCCCTTCCATTGCTGGCGGATTTTGCACAACAAACATCATGCCTATACCAACAAAATGGATGTAGATAATGCATGGCAACCTGCCCGACCCCACGATTACGACAACTATCCTTCTATCTGGCTGCGCGGCTATCAGGTGATGCGAGGTCGGATGTGGTGGCTAGCGTCTATTATTCACTGGGCTGGTTTACACTTCGATCGCTCCCAGTTTGCACCCAAGGATCGCCAAAAAGCGACCTTTTCAATGCTAGTTGTGATTGGGTTTGCAGCGATCGCTTTTCCGCTACTCATCGCTACTACAGGACTCTGGGGCTTCGTCAAATTTTGGCTGATTCCCTGGCTCGTCTACCATTTTTGGATGAGTACTTTTACTCTGGTTCACCATACGGCTCCCGATATTGCTTTTCAAGAGCCATCCGAATGGAATGCTGCCCAAGCTCAATTGGCTGGTACTGTTCATTGTGAATATCCCGCCTGGGTTGAGTTTTTGTGCCACCACATTAACGTCCACATCCCACACCACCTATCTACCGCCATTCCTTCCTACAACTTGCGAATGGCACATGAGAGCCTCAAGCAAAACTGGAGTAGCTATCTGCATGAAAGCTGTTTTTCCTGGCAATTGATGAAAGAAATTACCGACCACTGCCATATCTACGACGAGAAAGACGGGTATGTCTCTTTTCGGGACTATCACCGATAGAGTCGGTCTGGAGTGAGAAGTTTGGAGTACGGTATGGAGTTCTAAGTTTTGAGTTCTAAGTTTTGAGTTCCAAATCTAGAGCTTTTTCGGACTCCGTACTTCCAACTCCGTACTCCAAAGATTGTGCGCCACAATCAAAGAACGCGGCTATCCTAGGTCTAGTTTGAACTGAACGAAGGAGGTTGCCAGCGATGAAACGGCAATTGTGGCTTGGCATTCTGGGTATCGTCACTTTAATAGTCGGTTGTGGTGAGTCAGGTGAAAAACAGGCTCAATCTGAGGCAAATCAAACGGCTGCACCTGATGCACAAAGTTTTTCAACACCGCTGATCAACTCTTCCCCCAAGCCGATCGCACGCTCTGTGCCGGGTTTGTTGCAGCCTACCAACGCAGCAACTCGCATTCCTAGTATTGTCACGGGTCGTCGCGATCCATTTGCGGTTGTGCCTGGTTTGCAGCCAATAGTCATCTCTTCCCGTTCTGCTCCAGCTAGGGTAGCAATATCGCCTTTACCTCGCAGTGTCAGCAAGCTGCCGTCTCAGCCACTTACTTCAGTGGGGCTTGTTCCATCGCTGCCGCTGCCTTCAATCGCGGTGGGTGCGTCTCCCAATTCTTTACCCAATTTATCTCCTATGCCACCCGGTAGCCTGCCGCCTGTGGTAATTCCAGTTGCGCCCCCATCACGGACTTCAGTTGCCGATGCGATCGCAGTGAACGGCGTAGTCCAAGTGGGTGGCAAATGGACTGTGATTGTGAAAGAACCGAGTGCTGTCTCTAGTCGGTATGTGGCTGTGGGCGAGTATTTAGAAAATGGCAAAGTGCTGGTGAAGCGAATTGTAGCAGCAGAAAGTGCCGATCCAGTAGTGGTATTACAACAGAATGGAGTTGAGATTCGTAAGTCCTTAGGGTAGGTTGTAGGGGTGCGAACACGGCGTTAAGTGAATCCACTAGCGCAACGAACCCACGAGGCATAGTCCAATGCAATCTGAAAGCCCATCGAAAGACTTGAAAGCGCACCTAGGTAAAAGTACTGAGCGTCGTAGCTTGGAGATGAACGGCAGCTATATTTGTCCAGTTTGTCGCCATGGCACTCTTGAGGCGATCGTGCTAATGGATGCTTATTCCTGCCATTTTTGTCGTCACATTTTTACGGCAGATCTACTCGAACAAACTGTTCGAGTAGAAGATAGCTCTCAACCTGCAACGTGGCGCTGGATGGGCACCCAATGGCAAGCCACAAATAGGGTTGATGTCGATTTGACGATCGCCGTCTGGCTGATGGGCGCTGTAATCAGCATCTTGCCGCCAGCCCTAATCTGGCTGTCTTCCCACACATTTCCACCTCTAGAAGACAGCGGTTGGTCTTGGTTTCCCACCGTTTGGATAGCACTTTCGTTTTCCATTCACTTTTTGATGGTGGCATGGCTTTTAGTAGAACATTACCAACTACCCGCTTATGTCGCCCTAAAAGTAAGGCTAGGAAACCTCTTTGGTATGAGATGAGTTTTCCGTATTTTCTAAGGCTAATGTTTCCATAGCAGTCTGAAGATCGGCTGTCAGGCGCTTCGCATTTTGTTTAGGAGAACCCTGACAATAGTCGGGAACGTGGAGCGGAGCGCCAATGACAACGCGAACACAACTACGCCAAGGAACTAAGGGACTGTTATAGTAAATGCTAATCGGGACAACCTGAATGCCAAGCTCAGTACGGCTGGTTTCTGCTTGAACCGCCAACCTCGCCAATCCTGGTTTCAGCGCTTGAACATGGGTTTCGCGATAAATATTGCCTTCAGGAAAAATAACTAAGGTTTCGCCTGATTCTAGTAGATTCACGCCATGGCGCAAACTCGCGATCGCGGGACGATCTGTGTTTACTGGAAACCCGCCCATCCGTCGAATAAACCAGCCTTGTAACCCGGTAACCTCGTTCGCCGACACCATAAAACGGAGATGCCGCCCGGTAATATCATGTCCTGCGGCATAAGGTAGCGTCATGGCATCCCATCTAGAGCGATGGGTTGGAGCCAAAATCACTGGACCGCTAGAGGGCAAATGCTCTCTGCCAACAACCTCAATCCGTTTGAAGTAAATCGGCAATACAAAATAGCGTCCCAATGGATAAAACAGCGCCATCAGCCAATGTAAAACTCGTGAAGGAGCAGGCGCAGCGGCTTTTCGACTAGGCGACAAATCAACCGAATCTAAGGGTTGAGACGCTGAACAGTTGCGCTCAAATACCTCAGATTTTGTTTCGTCATCAACAGAGAAAGCAGACTTAAAAAGCGATTCAACCGAGGACAGGGAATTAAGCGATCGCATGATACTAATGAAAAGCGGTTAGATGCAAAGATAGAAATAATTAATTTCTACCGTAGATGTCCTTAAATACCCTGTCTTCATGCTTGGGACAGTTTGAGGGGTGTCATGTGACAGATACCACCTTCACTAAAAGCGATGATCAGCAAACCATGCCTGCAATTGCTGACGACAGGAATTTTCTAAGATACCACCAATTACTGGAAACCGATGATTTGAACACGCACTATCCGGTAGATTTAACACGCTGCGAATGGCTCCCGCTTTGGGATCGTCTGCACCATACACGAGCATCCCCAGCCGTGCCAACACCAAGGCACCCGCACACATCGGGCAAGGCTCAAGCGTGACATACAGAATGCAACCATCTAAACGCCAAGTATTTAAGGCAGTGCCAGCAGCGCGAAGAGCAAGCACTTCCGCATGGGCGGTGGGATCACGATCTCGCTCTCGACGATTAGCCGCCTCAGCGATCGCCTTTCCCTGAGAATCCACAATCACCGCCCCTACGGGAACATCCCCTGCGTTTCCTGCCGCCTCAGCGAGGGCGATCGCCCGTTCCATCCAACGGCAGTGCCTTTGATACTCTGGGTCATCTAGTAAATCCTTCACGCCAATTATGCAGATTGCAGCAAGGGATCAAGCTGCCCTTGGGCATCTAGGGCGTAAATATCATCACAGCCGCCCACATGCTGATTGTTAATAAAAATTTGGGGTACACTACGACGACCCTGCGATCGCTCTGCCATGGCTGCTCGAGCGGTTTCATCTCCATCAATTTTGTACTCTGTGTACTTCACGCCTTTCCACCACAACAGCAGCTTGGCGCGAATGCAAAATGGGCAAGTTTGCCAAGTGTAAATTTCTACATTGGCGGTGATCTTTTTTGGATGGCGACCCAGCAAGGAGTTGAGGAGTTTCATAGGGAATGACGAATGACGAATGACGAATGACGAATGACGAATGACGAATTATGAATGGCGAATGACGAGTTCTGAGTTTTTGACTCCGCACATCGGACTTTGGGCTGTGCGCTCTGCTATAAACATTTTCCGTTGGGAAAACCTAGCTCAAATCGACTCTACTTTTTCAGTTAGGCGCTCTAGGCTCAATCGCAGAATTGATAAGCCTAAGATAAGCAAAAACATGACTAGCCCGATCGTACAAGCGTAGCTCATTTCCAGGTTTTGAAAAGCTTGCTCATAGAGGTAGTAGACCAGGGTTTTGGAGCTATTGCGCGGTCCACCTTGGGTCATGATGTAGAGTTCTTCAAAAGTTTTGGTGGCAGATATGGCAGAAATCACCGCCACTAGCAGCAGGTAGGGGCGCATCAGCGGCACCGTGATATCCCAATGTTTTTTGATGCCATCGGAGCCATCGATCGCCGCTGCCTCATACAAATCTTGGGGAATCGCCTGCAAACCTGCTAAGTAAATCACCATGTAATAGCCCAGCCCTTTCCACACCGTTACTGCCATGACGCTAAAAATTGCCAAAACGGGACTGGTGAGCCAAGGCACGGCTGGAATCGCCACCATCCTCAAAACCTGATTGAGTAAGCCATTGTCCGCATAGAGCCACTTCCAGGCGATACCCGCAACTACCATAGAAATCACCACAGGCACATAGAACGCGGCTCGAAACCATTGAATGCCACGCAGTTTTTGATTCACTAAAATCGCCAATGCCAGCGGAACGGTGACTAAAATTGGCACAACGCAAATTAGATACAGAAAAGTATTGCGGAAGGTTTGCCAAAAAATGGGATCAACCCAAAGGCGCTGAAAGTTCTTGAAGCCAATCCATACAGGCGGCTGGGTCAGGTCATATTCATAGCGGGTGAAGCTGAGAAAGAAGGCTTGTAGGGCAGGATAGAAAACCGTCAGGCTCAGCACCATCAACGCAGGTAGCAAAAACAGGTACGGCGTGAGCTTGGCTAGGAGGCGATCGCCATTTTTTGGTTTCCAGTTAAGCATAGAAAATTTTCGCAAGTCTTCTAGCTCATCATACTGGGCTGAAGGAGTGGGTTCTCCGAAATGGGCGATCGCGATTCCCAGTCTATTTTCTGTTCTTCATCAATTGGTCGTGTTCTAGAGTTGTTGTTTCAGGTCAGATAGGTGAGCCAAACTGATAACGGTTAAGGAACAATTCAATCACAATGTCCTGCATTACAACGGACTTGAAAAAGGGCGTTGCTGAATCGAGATATGAAATTCGTAGGGGCAATCCCTTGTGGTTGCCCTTCATCTCCGTCAGGGTAGGCACAAGACCTACCCCTACAGTCAAAAATCATGCTTCTATTCAGCAACGCCTGAAAAAGCAAATGGTTTTTCGGGCTAAGCGCTTAATGCGAGTGCGTCAGGTTAAATGCTTGCGCTCAATCTGCTGATTTGTTGCTTGACTTCAGGCAAATATCCTCGAGACTCATACTGCAAAATAAAAGTGCGCCGAGGGCACTGTGAGTGTGACAAGAGTAGTGCTGTTTGCCGTCTGGAGTTATGCCGTGTTTGATCACTTCAACGCCAGCCCATTGAGGGCAGTGAATCGGTTCTAACACGATGCTTGAGTCCTCTAGTATCGTAATCTTTGGTATCGAAAACAACAAATTTGAAACATTACCGTTTTGATGAATGTTGATAAGACTAGAAATGGTTAGAGGGCGATCGCTATGCACCCCAAACCAAAATAGAGTTTTGTTCAACTAATTTGTCAGTTCAACCGATACCGATTATGTTGGCACTCTGGACACTTGAAACAACTCAGTGCTAAGCATATGGGTGTGAGATGCTAAGTGAAGTTGTCTAAAAGGCGATAAATGGCACTAAAACAGGTTCCAAGGACGGCTGTGAAAGCGTGTGTTAAGCGCTACGGCACGTTTTTGATGCGCTATCCACCCGAAGAGCGGCAGGAACGAATGCAACTGTTGGCGCGCTGGCAGTGGATGCAGCCCGTTGTGGACGAAGTACAGCGAGAACTCTATCCACCAGCCGCGATCGCCCCTACTCAAAGCTTGCCTGCCTTCCCCTCGCCAATCGGTGGCTTAACCTACCAGCGCTATGCTTGCAAACAGGGCGATCCGCTTAGCTGTAATCTTTGCCAACCGACCACCCCAGAAGGAACTCCAATTCAAACCTGCCCAGGGTGCGATTTTCCGACCCTGCTGCCCGATAAAGCAGAGTTACGGGGGCAACGCGGCGGCTATCAGATTGAGCGCTGGCTGGGCAGACAGGGCAACGGACGGCTATATACCGCCATTCAACTCGGCAGCAATCAGCCAGTGGTTGTTAAGGAATATCTCCTGCCTCAGCCCTATTTCAATGCCGCAGCAAGCCAACAACAGAAAACAGCGTTCAAAAATTTGGCGGGATTAAGCTTAGCAGATGGCAGAGTCCAGGATTTTCGTCTAGTGCAAGCCCTTGATGCGATCGCGGATGATTTGCAAGCACGGTGCTATCTCATCCTGGATGAACGCGGCGCTTATCCCACCCTCAGCCGCTACTTCAGTCACGGAGCGCTGACCCATGCAGAAGTGCGCTGGGTCTTAAATCAAGTGCTGCAAACCCTAGAGTTTTTACATGGGCAAAAGTTTCGATTGCCCTCTGGTCAAACCCAAACAGGCATTGCCCATGGCAATATTAGCCTTCATAGTTTGCTGATTGGCAGTGAAAATGAGCCAGATGTGAGCTTGCAAAGCGCCACCCTGCAAAGTAATGGGATTCAAAGTAACGGGATTCAAAGTAATGAGATTCAAAATAACAGCCTTCAAAATGGCAGCCTTCTTGATCGCCCCCTTTCCAGCAGCACTCTTCCCCAAGGTCACGGGTCGAGCCGTCTGTTGGATGCAGCTTACTTCATTTATCTTTGTGATCTAGCCCTCTGGGAGCGCCTGTTTGACCCCATCATGCTGACTGCCCCTCCCGCTTCACCGACTCAAGATCTAATCGATTTGGGCTATGTTGCCTTTTACTTATTGGCTGGCAGGACAAGAACCGAGACGGGACAGCCCCTTGATCCGCGAAATCGCGAACACTGGCAGACGGCAGATCCTTTTTTGAAAAGTTTTATTTTGCGGTTAATGGGAATAGATGTGCCGTTTGAAAGCGCAGAAGTGGCGCGGCGAGAACTGGCGCGATCGCCCCAGCTAACGATTATGCCGCTATTCAATGACTCAGCGATCGCAGAAACGACTTCCAAGCCAAAAACTCCACTTTGGTTAATTGGGCTGCTGAGCTTGCTAGGAATCGGCATATTAGCCTGGGTAATCTGGCTCTTGCTGCCCAAACCCGACCCAACTCCTGACATCGCTGTTGCGCCCCAATTGGCAAATCTAAAAGATGTGGGCGGTATTCCTGCGGGCAAATTCACCTACACGGCGGCAACGGGCGGCATTTGGGGCTATGTGCTACAACAGCCTGATTTGATCCAAAAGGGGCAAACCCTAGAACAACGGCTGCAAGCAGCCCAACCCAACTTGCAGCTTGACTATCAACCTGTGGCATCACTAGAGGCAGCGATCGCCCAAGTACAGTCAGGCAAAGCCGCCTTTGCAGTGGTGCCCTTAATCGAACCATTACCCGACGATCTCAAAGCAACCGCGATCGCCCATGACGGCTTAGTATTTGTGGTCGCCTTCAGCTATTCCAACCGCGATAACAGCCTACCCAAGCAGCTTCAGGGCAAAATTAGCTTAGAACAACTCCAACAACTCTACAGCGGCAAAATCACCAATTGGCAGGAACTAGGAGCCTCAGTTTTGCCCGTTAATCTATATCAACCTGCCAACCCAGAATCCATCAGTGTATTTCATCAACGAATACTGAAACCAACCGCTGATGGGAGTAGCAGCCGTCAAGCCCTAGTCAAAACCTTGCCCGACTTTGAACTGTTTCGCACCATCATTCGAGATTTTGAATCGCGGCAAATTGGCGGCATTGGGTTTAGTTCCTTAAGCAAAGTGGTTGGGCAGTGTTCTGTCTATCCTTTAGCCGTGCAAACTGCCGCAAACACAGCAGTGCAGGCAGTGGTTTTGGATGATAACCGAGCGATCGACCCGGCGACTGATTTATGCGACAAAAAAGGCAGCTATCGACCTAGCGTGGAACTGATCACAAGTGGACGCTATCCTTTGGCATATCCGATCGCGATCGTCTCTCCTCGCCGCAACGATCGCCCTGCGATCGGCGAAAAATTTGCCGAAATGCTCAAAACCCGCGAAGGTCAAACCCTGCTTCACCAAACCGGATTAGTCCCCTTAAATTGAGTTTTGAGTTTTCCCTAAAACCCAATGCTAAAACCCGAAACCTGCCCCCGAAACCCGAAACCTAATTTGTTTCTGCCAACACTTCCTGCAAGCGGCTTCTAAACTCGCCTTTGGGATGTCCTCCCTTTACTTCTCCTAAAATCTTGAATTCCTCCGATTCTGGCGCGTCGCAAATTAGGTAAGTGGGCCAGCCCATTTCGGCTTTATCGGGGTACTGGCTCAACAAAATCTTGCGATATTTACGATAAGTAGCCAGATCTTGCATTTTGCAGTCAATGAACTGCAACCCTAATTCTTCCGCCACTTTTTGGTCATAAAATGCCATCTTGTGGCAAATTCCGCACTCTTCTGAAGAGAATTTAATCACGGCTCGGTTCATCAGTGGGGTACTCCTACGTCACATTTAATGACTACTATCCACTTATAAACCTAGCTAAGATAGATACAAATTGAATAAGTTTTTTGGTATCGGTAAAAGCATTGATAAAAAAAGACCCCAACCCATTACGGGGTCAGGGTGCTAAATTAGGGTGCATCTACCACTCCATCATTCTTGAGATAGGGAAGCAGTCCGGATAGTTTCTAAAAAAGTTTCTAGAGTATGGAAAATGGGTAAGCCATTTTGAAGGCGATCGCTGTATTTCACGGCTGTATCTCACAGCGATATTTTGGGAAGCAACCTCCGGGAAATTATAGTTAGCAAACTGACACAGACCCCAGTAAAGTTTACGCACGCTTCATCATAAAGTATGCATATTTGCAGAATCAGATCGTTATACGCCACAGTAGGGAAAGTTAGAAAGAACGTCAGTGAGTGGTTTCTAACAAGCCAAGGTTTTTTAGGATGTTAAATGAGCCTCCTAGAACCTCTGTAGCTTGCATGAAAAATCTATGAAGAGTTGATTCAAACTGCGTTTCTACCTGATTAATGCCGTCAGTAGTTGTTTACTAGAGATGGACACGATCGTACGCATCGCAACGGCAACGTCTATAGTCTTCTGGGAGGATAGTTGTGACCCAGGAATTTCACCTTTCTGTCACGCCAGTTCGAGAAAATGAATATTTGGTGCGAACTGAAGACGTTGCGCCCGGTGTGCCATTAGCAGAAGAACAGGTCATTTGGTCGGTCGAAGATTGGTTAACGGAAGCTAGTCTGTTAATGGGTGACCCGCTACTCGGCTTACTCCAGCATCGTAATATGGGGGGTGGACTCAACCCAGTATCTTTGCGATCGCCCACCGATGGCGCTCTATCCACCAACCTGGCAACCTTTGGACAACGGCTTTATAGTGCAGTGTTTCAAGGCACCATTCGAGATAGCTGGATGACGGCTCAAGGCATTGCCCAGCATCGGCGGGAACGACTGCGCTTTCGGTTAGGTTTGAAAGGAACTCGGCTGCATCGATTACCGTGGGAGGTACTGTATGCGAGCGATCGCCCCCTCGCCACGGGAACTGATGTCGTCTTTTCCCGCTATCATTCCAGCTTCTCCATTGTCAAATCCCATCGCTCTGACCCAAAAGCCTGGACGAACGAATCGCCCCACACGCTCAAAATCTTGATGGTTTTAGCTGTTCCTGCCGATCAAGATGCCTTGGCGCTCAAGCAAGAAGCAGAACAGCTAAAACAAGAACTGCAAGGCTCCTCCAGCGGTACGGGGCATCCCACGATTGAACTAACTATTTTGGAGCAGCCCGGACGAGAGCAACTGACTCAAGCCCTAGAACACAACCATTACCAAGTTTTACACTACGCCGGACATAGCAACCTCAGCGCGGCAGGCGGCAACCTTTACCTGGTGAATCGCCGCACGGGACTCAGTGAGGTGTTGAGTGGCGACGATCTAGCAGGACTGCTGGTCAACAATGGCATTCGCATGGCGGTGTTTAATTCATGTCGGGGCGGGTATTCAGCCACAGTAGAATCGAGCAGTGAAGCAGAGGGAAATCTGGCTGAGGCTCTGGTCAAACGAGGAATTCCGGCAGTGCTGGTGATGGCAGAGCAGATTCCGGATGAGGTGGCGCTGAATCTGAGTCGGTTATTTTATCGCAACTTAAAACAGGGCTATCCGGTGGATCTCAGCTTGAGCCGATCGCGACAGGGCTTGATTTCTACCTATAGCTCAGATCAGCTTTATTGGGCGCTACCGATCCTCTACTTGCATCCTAAATTTGATGGCTATCTACAACCCCTTCCAGCCAGTGCAGCCAACCACGGCATGTCGCTAGATACCCCTTCTGCTGGCGGATTGTATGACGGCAGTGAGGTAGCCCTATCTCAATTGTCGCCTCAGAGTCTTTCAGAGCGATCTCAACCCGCAGAAAATCCTTCCGTACCGCATCCGGTTGAACTGAGCGAAGCCGATTACCTCCTAGAGTTTGAAGACTTGGAGTTTGAAGACTTAGAGTTTTCGGTGGAAGAAGACGATGTCATCAAACTGGTCAATGCTTTAGAAAAAGCCAAAGACTTGGAGCTTGCCAAAGAACAAGCTCTGTCCTCTCGGTGGATGGATGAGGTTTCCGATAGCCCAACGGTGCTAGAGCCGGATGAACCCTTATTGCCTGCGATTCCTGGCGAAGATTTGTTGGCGGATGGCGATGCAGACACGAAGTTAGACGACTATTGGACGCTGCCTGATCATCCCGATTCGCCGCCTTCTGGTGGATCAGGTGGTTATTCCAATCGGGCATCTTTGTCTTTTTCTAACTACACCTCTACCGCTACGATCGCCCAGCCTGTGGATGTAAAAGTCTACTCTGAACTGGAAACTGTGCTAGCAGAAATGGGCACTTTGACCGATGCGATCGCGGCTGGAAACCGAGCCGTGCAGTCTAACCCAACGAGTGCTGAGGCATACATTAATCTGGGTTGGGCGCTCTATCAGCAGGGCTATTTAGCCGAAGCGATCGCGGCTTATCACCAAGCGCTACACCTCAACGCTGATTTACCAATTGCCTACAATCGGCTAGGATTGGCGCTTTATCAGCAAGGCAACCTCAGCGAAGCGGTGCAAGCATACACCCAGGCAGTGGAGCTAGATCCACACTATACCGATGCCAGCAACAATCTAAAGGCATTGTTGTATCGCCCTAGTCTGTCATCGATATCATCAGCCAAATTTCCAGCCCCAGTACCCGCTAAATCATCTCCAGTTGCGCCTATTGGCTCCAGTTGTGATTCTGCAAAACCCTCCTCAACGGCAACCAAACCCCAGCGATCGCTATTTTGGTTAGGGTCTAGTATTTTTGCGCTGTCTGCCTTGCTCGGTGGGTGGGCGTTTCATACCCAAATCTTAGACGCGATTCCTAGCATTCCCTTACCTCCAGGAGTGGCTCCAAGTCCTACTCCATCAGATAACAGAAATGACTTAAACCAGATGAGTTCTCCTGCCTTAGTCACTTTAGCCACCGAGCAGATTAGTCAAGGGAATATTGATCAAGCGCAACCCGCGATCGAATTACTCCTAGATCGACAATGGCGTAAAGAAGCAGAAACCGTTCTCAAAACAGTTTTAAGCAAAGATGAAGCAAATCCAATCATCAATTTTTTGAAAGGCAGATTGGCGTGGGAGCTTTGGCTGTCGGGCGATCGCTCGGGCGATCGCGCCCATAGCATTCAAACAGCACGTCGGTTTTGGGATGCTGGATTAAAAGCACAACCCAATCCCCGCTACCAAAACGCCTTGGGGTTTGCTTATTATGCGGAGGGCAAATTTGATCGCGCCGAACAAGCCTGGTCACAGGCGCTGATTTTATCTAGAGAAACCCCAAAGTCTACTGGTGACAATCTTGCCCCCAATCGGGAAACGTTGCAATCTTACGCCGGTCTAGCGCTAGCATCGCTCAAGCTGGCAGACAATCAAGCCCCCGAAAAGCAAGCCGCAGCCCGCAGCGTTGCGATCAAACTACGGCAACAAGTACTCACTGCCGACCCCGTAAACTTCACTCCCGCAGCCCTACGGCTGACCTGGATGTGGTCTGAAAAAACGATTCAAGACTGGGAATTGTTGTTAGCTTTGAAATGAAGCGGGTAGCGTCGTCGTAGATCCATAACATCAGCTAATCGTGCCTCACCCCAATCAAGCGGCGGGGTGTCTTCAAGCGGAGTCAGCGTGACTGGAACTGGCTCTGTCAAGTTGTTTGTCGCTAAATCGTTTGTCGCCAAAGAAGTCTCAAGATACTGGGTTGCAGCGACCCATTCCATGGCAAATGGTTGAACGTGCGGCGATCGCTCTGGTGACATAAAGGGCAATACTTCAACGGATTCATAGGATTGCAACTGCTTTAAAGGCTGTTTGGAAGGCTGTCTAGAACCTACTATCTGGCGCGGCGATCGCTCCTCTAGGGTTGGCTGTATCAAGGTTGGCTGCGTAAAGTTTGGCTGCATCATTGCGATTGTTTCTTCAAACTCACCCTCCAAAACACTCTCAGATGTTTGGATCTCAATTGGCTTAATGTACTGGGCAAGGACAAAACAGCTTGCAGTACAGCTAAGTGCGATCGCGCCAAACACCCACAGCGGCGGTCGTCCAGCATCGGGAACAGGTTTTGGCATTGGCTGAGCCGCTTTGATCTCGGAATCTTGAGCAATTGCTCCGGTTGGCATCTCGGCGTTAGGGTTCATTAAACTGCCAATGGCAAATCCCGAAGGCAAGGCGATCGCGATCCAGATCAGGCTCCAAAAAATAATGGGATGACGCTTCAAGCGATCGTTCAAGTTAAATAATGGCTGAAAATGGCTTCTCCGGGGTTGATTAAACGCCTGGAAATTCCCCTCACCTGATGCTTTCACCGTCTTAAAATTTGGCTGCTTTACCATGGAACTCAATAGACGAGTCGGGCAAAAATCGCTTAGTACACCTATATCTATATCTAAATTTAACATTCAAGCACTAGACCGTTGAAATGCCAGAAACTTTAAACGGTAAAGATTTCCCCCACACCCCCCGTTTTATTCATAGACTGGAAAGGGGAATTCTTGAAATCGGGTTCGGCTATCCAATGGAATTTTCGCTGGCTGATCTAACCAATTTTCGGGCAAATGTGCTGAGTCAAACTCCCTTGGGTCGATTATGTGGCACAAAGCAACGGTTTCGCGATCGCTACGAAATCTTGAAAATTTTAGGACGAGGGGGCTTTGGAGTCACATTCTTAGTCCGAGATGTGGTGCTTCCAGGAGAGCCGCTCTGTGTCATCAAGCAGCTTTGTCCTAAAGTGAGTGATGCTATTGCTTTGCAGCGTGCCCGTCAGCGATTTCAGCAAGAAGCTAAAACCCTGGCTAACCTTGGTAGTCATGCTCAGATTCCGCTCTTGCTAGATTATTTTGAGGCTGAAGGCGAGTTTTATTTAGTTCAAGAATTTATTCGCGGCAACACTTTAGCGAAAGAAGTGCGGCGATCTGGCACGTTTACTGAGACTGCCGTTAAACAGTTTTTGCGTGAACTTTTGCCGTTGCTGCAATACATTCATGATAATAATGTGATTCATCGAGATATTAAGCCGCCCAACCTAATTCGCTGTAAAGATGACGGTCGGCTGGTGCTAATCGATTTTGGTGCCGTCAAAGAACACATTGCCCAGACAGAAGAATCCAGTCTGCGGCACTCGACAACCCAGTTTGTTGGAACGGTCGGGTTTGCTCCGCCAGAACAGTTAGCATCCCGTCCGGTCTATTCCAGCGACCTGTATGCCGTAGGAATTACCTGTTTATATTTATTGTCTGGCAAATCACCGTTGGACTTTGACTATGAGTTCATGACTGGCGAAGTGCGATGGCGGGACTATGTTGATGTGAGCGATCATTTGGCGCGAGTGTTAAGCAGAATGCTAAAAATTTCTGCCCATGAGCGGTATCACTCGGCAACCGATGTCATGAAAGCATTGCAGTTAGAGGCAGACTGGGATACTCTACGCACCTGTATGACCGATGTTTCAACAGGGCTTCATGTTAAACCAGAGCCAGAGTTTATCCTAGAAGGCTATATTCCCCCGCTAATGCGTCAAGCTGAGGCAATTCGAGAGCGAAGAGCTAAATTTCAAGCTAGACAAGCCCGTAGCGATCGCGCTCATCTTAAGCTTTACACGAGTTCTGGCTTTTAAAGCCAAATGCCTTAGATGGTTATATCTAAAGCATTGATTGTTTAAAAGGGGTTTAAAGGAGATCTGAACCGCGATCGCATCCCTTAACACTTACATTTAGCACTTACTTCATTGCCACAGCGTTTACATCTACAAATGACCCTTCAGCCGCCGTAGCGTTTGCCGCAACTTCTGCATCAACCGGATCAACTGGAGCAGTTTCTTTCTTGCCCTTGAGTCGGGTGAGCAACACTTGAGAAAGTTCTGCTACCAATAGACCAGCAATCACGCCATCGTCAATCCAGCCAATGATTGGAAAAATATCGGGCGAAATATCCAGTGGGCTGATCAAATACAACAACGAGCCACCAATTACCCACCAGCGATATTTTGGGTTGCGAATCACATCGCGATACCACTTATACAAAGACTCAAGTGAGAAGTTCATTTGCTTAACCTTTGACTACACTGACTACACTATTGATCCTGCCAGATTCGATTTGAAAGATCTGGTGTGGATACCTTCTAGTTTTGTCGTAATAGCATCACTCTTGCCTCTGCAAGGAGGTAGATTGTTTCAAGTCTACTAGGGTTGCATTTCCAGTACACAGCATTGTGATAGCAATCTCTGCCTGCAAAATTTCCACCAGTTGATTGGTTGCTTCCTCAGACTCGTTTGCTGCCTGCAAGAACGGCATTGCCATCCCTGCAAGATCAGCACCGAGAGCGATCGCTTTTGCGGCATCCAGCCCATTTCGTAACCCGCCAGAAGCAATCAGCGGCACGGTCGGTGCTACTGCCCGAATTGAGGTAATGCACTCTGCGGTGGGAATACCCCAATCTGCAAAAGTCGCCCCCAACCGCCGCTGTCGAGCATCCTGTGCCCGTTCGCTTTCCACCTTTGCCCAAGAGGTGCCGCCTGCGCCTGCCACATCGATCGCGCTTACCCCAGCGGCGATCAATTTTTCTGCCATCAGCGCTGAAATCCCATTGCCGACCTCTTTGGCAATCACTGGAACGGGCAACTTTTCACACAGAATCGCAATCTTATCGAGCAATCCGCGAAAGTTCGTGTCGCCCTTGGTTTGCACACATTCTTGTACTGGATTTAGGTGCAATATCAGCGCGTCCGCCTCCAATAGATCCACTATTTCCAGGCATTCCTCCAGACCATAGCGATAGTTCAACTGCACCGCACCTAAGTTGGCAAACAGTAAAATATCGGGAGCCAGCGATCGCACCGTAAACGTGGATGCCACTTCTGGATTTTCTACTGCCACCCGCTGAGACCCCACGCCCATCGCCAATCCATAGCGCTGGGCAACCGCCGCTAACCGAAAGTTAATCGTTTTTGCCAACTCTGTACCACCTGTCATAGAGGAAATGAGCAGTGGACTAGACAGCGATTTACCCAAAAAAGTGGTCGTTTGGTCAATATTCTGAAGATCTAGTTCGGGAAGGCAGCAGTGAAGAAAGTGATAGCGCTCTAAGCCACTGCTCGTTTGACGGAATTGCACATCTTCATCCAAACAAATTCGGAGATGATCTGCCTTGCGGATTTGAGTTTCTGCTGAAAGATCCATAAGTGGCAAATCTATACATTACGTGAGGTTCAAATGTTGCTGAAGCGATCGCCGCATCACCTCAACGGGGGCAGGCTGTTGGAGCCAGATTTCTAGAGCGGCGGCTCCTTGCTGCACCAGCATTTCTAAACCATCGATCGCGATCGCGCCTTGTTGGGCTGCCTGCTGCAAAAACAGCGTCGGTTTTGGAATGTAGATTAGGTCATAGGCGATCGTGCCGGGTTGCAGCATTTTTAGCAGGGAAAGCTCTATAGGAGATTGATCAACCTGGGGATGCATTCCAATCGGGGTGGTGTTGACGATTAAGCCTGCGGCAGGAATCAGGCTGGCTAAGTCATGCCACTCGTGGGTTTGAAGTCTGGGTGCTATAGCTGAATGTGCCCAGCTTTGCTGAAAGGCGGCTAGTTTGGTGCGATCGCGTCCGACCACATGAATTGATCGACAGCCTAACTCAGCGCAACCTGCAACCACGGCTCGTGCTGCACCGCCATTGCCCAAAATTACTGCGTCTGTCTCTGCCCAAACCTGGTCAAGCTGCTGGAGTGGAGCCAGAAAGCCGATCGCGTCCGTATTCGTGCCGCTCCAGCCTGCCCCTGTGTTGTCGTTATTCAGCCAAACGGTATTTACTGCACCGATCGCCTGAGCAATGGGGCTGATTTCCGTCAAAAACGGCATGATTGCTTGCTTGTGCGGAATGGTAATATTAAAACCTTTTAGCTCGATCGCTGCAAATCCGGCGATCGCGACTGCTAAATCTTGCGGCTGCACAGACAACGGCAAATACACAAAATCTACGCCAAGATGGGCGATCGCGGCATTGTGCATTACGGGCGACAAAGAATGGGACACCGGATGTCCAATTACGCCCAATAGCTTCGTTTTACCAGTAATCACAGGTTAAGTCAGGAGAATAGATTAAGCCACCGATTCTGGTTTAGCTGGCTCTGTAGCGGAGTCCAGAGATACAGGAGAAAATTCAAGATCTGCCACTTCTACAGAATCTAAAGGTGTTTCAGATGGGCTAGCGGGATTAAGTAGTGCTTCTATGGGTGCAGTTTCGGGAGTGGATGCCGCGATCGGGTCGCCTGCTTCGGTTAAGGTCACTTCGGGAATGGCAATCTCTTCAGTGGCGGGGCGATCGGGTTCTGTGGAAGAGATAATCCGACGGATCGGCAAGTTGGCAATCAAAGCCGTTGATCGCTGATTGCTTTCTAAGGCAAATTCCATACTTTCAGTATCTAGCTCAACGTAGCGAGACACGACTTCTAGAATCTCTTTTCGCATGGATTCGATCAGATGGGGTGGCAAATCGGCGCGATCGTGTGCCAACACCAATCTCAATCGGTTCTTCACGTCATGACGACTGTTGGTTGGGCGAGCAAAGAGACGTTCAATCAGTTCAAATAACATGAAGCACGAAGGTAGAGTGGGGGACGACTTTTAGAACAGCTTGGTCGAGAACATTTTGCGAAGACGAGTCAGTAGCCCATCGTTTGGCACACTCAGATCCATAAATTCAACGGTTTCACCTTCTAGTCTGCGGGCGATGTTGTCGAAGGCGGTTCCTGCCAAGGAGGGAATTTCTGATAAGACTAAGGGTTCGCCCTTGTTGGTAGACACAATCACGCGCTCGTCATCAGGAACCACACCAATTAAAGGAACTGCCAGAATTTCCTGCACATCTGCCACGCTCATCATGTCGTTTGCCTGCACCATGGCGGGTCGCAAACGGTTAATGATTAGACGTACCTTTTTAATGTTATTAGCTTCGAGTAGCCCAATCACGCGATCGGCATCTCGCACTGCCGCAATTTCGGGCGTGGTCACAATCAAGGCTTCTTTGGCTGCCACGATCGCATTTTGAAACCCCATCTCAATTCCTGCGGGGCAATCCACTAGCACATAGTTAAACGCTTTCGTCAGCGCATTTACCAACTGCTTCATTTGATCTGGCTTAACGGCATCCTTCGTCCGGTTTTGCGCCGCTGGCAGCAGCATCAACGTGGGAAAGCGCTTGTCTTTAACCAATGCCTGCTCTAATCGGCAATGCCCTGCCAACACATCCACGGCAGTATAAACAACCCGATTCTCTAGACCTAGCAACAAATCAAGATTTCGCAACCCAAAATCCGCATCGATCACAATCACCTTGCGACCCCGCTTTGCCAATGCCATACCTAAATTGGCGGTAGTGGTGGTTTTGCCTACCCCACCTTTACCAGAGGTGACTACAATAACGCGACTCATGGAATGAGGTTCATCACTAAACAACTAAACGCTGGTCATAACCCATGGAACGCCCTGAGTTATACAACCATATCAAACTTGCCTTCCTTATACTCGAAAAGCGCCAAAATGGTGAAAGTAGGAATTGCAAGTTAGAGATTTCAAGATAGGAACAGGACAGGTTACAAGACTTCTTCCGCCAAATTTTTTCCCTCAACTCGCTCATATTCATCGTCCACCAGCTACTCTTGAGCCGCTTAATAGTTTTGATGAACTTTTTAGTTCGATCGCTCCCATAATCTTTGAATTTCTTCAATCACGGGTGCATCGGGTAACGGAATGATCTGGGTCGTCGGCTTGACCTCGCTGCCGGGAATGTTTTGTCGCCAAGGGCTATTGGGCACAGATTGGAGATCGACGGAAGCGTTCACAGGACGAAAGCCATATTGCACAAAGACAGCCTGCTGTTCGGGTTGGGTAAGAAAATCAAGAAATTGCTTGGCGGCGTTGGCTTTGCCGCTATCCACGTCACGCTGAACGATCGCGGCGGTGGAAGTCGTTTCCATGGTGGGATTGGGGTAATAGATTTGGTAGGGTTTGCCCTGAGTGGTGGCAGATTGCTGCCAGCGGTACAGCACGTTGCTTTCGTATACCGTTGCCAGATCGGCATCATTCTGACCCCTCACAATGAACTCTTGCAGCAGCGTATCGCTAGATCGGGGCGGTTGATACACCGATCGCTTGACTAGGCTCACCAGGGATTGAGCATTCGCGGAATTCAACCCAGTTGGCGTAAGCGTTCCACCCAGTTTGGATTGCAGCCATAAGCTGAGGGTGAGTTGTCCACTGTTGGAGCGGGTGGGGTCGGTCATGACAAAATCAAAGCTGCCCCAGTCTTTTTGTCCGCCGATTTTGTCCCAAGAGCCACTTTGCATTGCCTGTTCTAAACGATCCCAACGGAAGCGTCCATTGGGGAATAAAGCTTTGCCGCGTTCAGCCCAGGAGATCGCCACGAGCATCGTTTTTGCCACCGGACGCGGCGCTTCGTGAAACGGGTTACTATTATTTTGGGTTTTCCAACGGGTCTCTAGCTCCTTCAGCAGTGCGCCATTGGCAGGAATCAGCACAGTGGGTTTGAAGTCGTTCTGGTCATTCAAATACTTGTTAACCAGTTCTTGCGATCCTTGAAACTTAAGCGTCAGGTCGATGTTGGGATGAGCCTGTTTGAACTTGGCTTCCATCGCTTGCAGCGGTTCTTGAAGTTCCGTGCCGCTGACCACCACGATCGCCTGTCTCAAGCCAGGAATCGGCGCATAAGCCAACACCAACGCTGTAAAAATGATGGCACCAGAAAGCAGCGATCGCCGAGTTAGTTGATCCTTATTTTTCATGACTAAAATCCTTGCCTAAGTGCAAAGTACAAACTCAAAATTCAAAACTCAAAACTCACCATTCACCCCTCGCCCCTCGCCCCTCACCCCTCGCCATTTGTTATCAGCCCAATGTGGTCTTGAAAAAGGCTGAATTCGTTGCTGAGCGATCGCAGTTCTTCAGCCTGACCTGCATCAGTTAAGTTAGCCGTACGAATTTGATTTTGCATTCCCTGAAGCACTCCCGCCGAATCCAGAATCAGGGTAGACAGGCTCAATACTTGGGCTTGACGGGCATCTTCGCCTTGACGTGCTAGTTGAATATTGTGGCGCAGACTCTCGGCAAGGCGGTTGAGTTGGTCACGGGCAACCCCAGAACTAGCGGGGATGCGCGTGGTGATTTCGGTTAGCTGCTGCTGCAAATCTTCGACGGCTAATAGGGAATCGGCTCCATGCATTCGTCGGCTTAACTGGTCGATTTTGGTGGGAAGTTCTACAGCGCGATCGCAGGCAGACTGCACCATCACTAACAGATCCATTTGATTTGCCTCAGTCAACAATCGGCTTGCCTCTTGGCGTAAACTATTTGCCTTCGCTGCTAAATTTCCTGCTTGCAACCGCACCGATTTCAACTCCTGCTCCAAGGCTGGATTTTCTAAAATGGGCACGGGTTCAGCAGCTTTTTGCACCATGGCACCCCCCGTGGAGATCGCTGCCGCCACTGGCAACACCATCCAAGATGGCAGATTTACTAGCCGCACCCCAGCAACCAACACCACGGCACCTGCCAGCACAGATAAGGGATACAACAAAGGATTTGCCAGTTTCATATCAAATTACGAATTACGAATTACGAACGGCGAATAGGGAACTCAAAACTCAAAACTCAAAATTCAAAACTCCGTACCTAGCACTTCGCACTTCTAAAACTCCACCTGTAGGTCTGCCATCAGCTTTGCGATCGTTTCGGGTTCGCCTTTAGAGTAATAGCCACCGTTTAAATCCGCAATTTTTTTCAAAGCGTTGGGGTCAAATTCGCCTTCTTTGCCATAGCCCACGGTGAAAAAGGCAATGCGTTGATCGCTGTTGAAACCGCTTTTTTGCAGTTCGGCACTGAGTCCATCCAGGCTGATGGAAGAGCCAGTATCTTCGCCATCAGTCAACACCAACACGGCGTTGATCGCATCTTTGCGGAGATTTTGCTGGAGCCAGTTGCGACCCGCCAGAGCTGCATCATACAGGCGTGTGCCGCCATCGGCATTGAGGCTGCTGATAAACTGGATGCCGCGATCGCGTCCTTCCGGTGTGCCATCCACCATCACGGGTTTGCGAACCTCCGAATCAAAGTCAATCAGTGCAATTTTGTCCTTTGCTCCCAAGCTATTGATGTATGTTTGCAACGTACTTTGGACTGCGGGAAGTTTATTGCCGCCCATGGAACCAGAGGAATCGACCACCACCACCACCAGCGACGGCTTTTTAGCAGCAACCTGCCACGATTTCAGCATGGCATTTACGACTTCCGGCTTGGGCGGACGGTAGGAGTCATATCGTGCCTGTGGATTCACCCCAAACTCTGCGGTGAATTTGGGACTGAGAGCGACTCCAGGCTTTCCAGGTCGCAATCCTAAATTGGTGACAATTTCTTGAGCATCTGAGGTTTGGAGATAGGCGATCGCCTTTTCTGCGGCTGCCTTTTCATCGGCGCTGACCCAGGGAGCCTTGGGCAAAATCACCCGCATATTAGACGAAAAAGTAGATTTAGGATAAATCGCCTGATAGCGCTGTTGTCCCGGTTGGAGGGTGGAGTTGGCTGCAATCACAGAAGATTCATAAACTGAGCCAACCGATGCCCAAAATGCGCCATTTTTCACCATCGCCTTTGCGAGAGAGTCTGTAGACACGCCATAGCGGGTGACTTTGGTTTGAATCTGTTGCACTTGCGGCTGATAGCGGTTTACATCGTCTATGGTCATTTGTTCTGGACGCTTGCCCGAAACGGAAGCAAACTGTGCCACGAGGGTTTGCAAACCAGAATTGGAGCGGGTGGGAGCCGTGTGGACGTAGTGGATTGCGATCGCCGGACTCGCCGGATCGATCTCTTTATGCGTTTTAGCGATGCCCAACACCTTAAACGGGTCATCCAGCTTTTGCAGTCCTGGGGCAATATCCGCTTGCGCCATCAATACCATCGGGCTATTGGCAACTAGGGTTGAATCGGTAATGTCAGGAATGTAGTTTTGCCCCGGAAACAGTTGATTCATTTGGTAAATCAACTGGCTTTGATAAATTTCGCCATCCACTGAAACCAGGGTAGGAAACTCTGGCGAATCTGCCGGAAGTGTGCCCAACTTAAATTGCTGTGCCTTTGAGACGACATCAGTGACAATATCGCCGCTGCCTGCTGCTTTGCAAGATAGAAAAAACTCTTTGCCATTGTCGAGTTTGGGACGCTGTTGATTGAATTTTTCGGCGGTCTGATTACAAACATCTGCAAGGGCACTACCCACCAAAAATTTGACTTCAAAACCAGGATATTGAGCTTGGGGAGGTGAATTGTCGGTTTGTCTAGTGCAGCTACTGATGAGCAAAAGCCCAACTAGAGGAATGATGACTCGATTGTACGATCGCCAACGTTGGTTCATAGGTGCCATACCGATAGAAGACGATGTGAAATTGCTATCAACCTTCTTAGTATCATATTTATCAGGAGTTGCTCGTCATTGCGCGATCGCAGTTGACACCACTGGCTTCATCAGCGCGATCGCCCATTTCGGAGAAATCACAATGTTTCAAATTTGTTGTTTTCGATACCAAAGATTACGATGCTAGAGGACTCAAGCATCGTGTTAGAACCGATTCACTGCCCTCAATGGGCTGGCGTTGAAGTGATCAAACACGGCACAACTCCAGACGGCAAACAGCACTACTCTTGTCACACTCACAGTGCCCTCGGCGCACTTTTATTTTGCAGTATGAGTCTCGAGGATATTTGCCTGAAGTCAAGCAACAAATCAGCAGATTGAGCGCAAGCATTTAACCTGACGCACTCGCATTAAGCGCTTAGCCCGAAAAACCATTTGCTTTTTCAGGCGTTGCTGAATAGAAGCATGATTTTTGACTGTAGGGGTAGGTCTTGTGCCTACCCTGACGGAGATGAAGGGCAACCACAAGGGATTGCCCCTACGAATTTCATATCTCGATTCAGCAACGCCCTTTTTCAAGTCCGTTGTAATGCAGGACATTGTGATTGAATTGTTCCTTAACCGTTATCAGTTTGGCTCACCTATCTGACCTGAAACAACAACTCTAGAACACGACCAATTGAAATGTATCAACAAGCTTATGATGCGAAAAGGGGACTTTTACTAGAGAATTTTAATGATCGAGGGGGTAGGGATATGTAAATAGCATGATCGCCCTCGCCACAGCGCGATCGCTGAAAACTCAAAACTTCCCTCCTCTCTTTGCTATAGCTCGTCTGTTATCCTAGGGCAAGTCTAGCCCTGCGGTTGAAAGAGGGAAAAATGTTATGGCACAGCAAGAAGTGACTCGCCTATTTAGGGCAGTGCAGGAAAACCCAGAGTTGCGCGATCAACTCAACGCAGCACCCGATTTAGCCGCGTTGGTGCAATTGGCAGAGAGTCATGGCTATCATTTCACAATGGAAGAGTGGCAAGCCGTGACTAATTTTTCGGTTGAAGAACTGGTGTGTGAGGTGTCTGAAATCCCAGGGATTTAGCGCGATTCGGCAATTTTGGTCAGCCGTTGTAGGCGTTTGCTGATGATGGCAAGTAAGCCGATCGCCAGAGCCGGACTGCGTTTTAGCAAGGATTCCAGTCTTTGAGCATTCAACACTAGCACTGTTGTGGGGTCGGTGGCTGCAATCACGGTTGCGGAGCGCGGAGTTTTAGTTAATACGCCCAATTCCCCAATAGTTTCGCCCTTCGCAACAGTATTAATGATTTGGGTCGAGCCGTCGCTGCGGCTAATTTGCACATCCGCCTCACCGTCAAAGATAATTAGCACTTCCTGACTGCGATCGCCCATCTGACAAATTACGTCGCCTTGGTCGTAACGGCGAGACTGGCAGGATATCGCCACATCAATCAAGGTACTCAACGACAACTGATTAAAGAATTGACTTTCAGATAAGCAAAACAGCTTGTCGAGAGTCGTCAAGGAGATCGATTGTTCCGTCAAGGAGTCTCTTTGAACGGGATTAACAATCCTCTGCGCCACTTCTTGCAATAGCAACGGCTGACTGGTTTCCAGCAATTCTGCGGCGGCACGGGAGGCGGTCGGTTGATCCACTAAGTGCAACCCATAGAGGCTCAAGGCGCGCACCAATGGCTCTAAATCTTCATGCAAAATGGCACCCAGAACTGAACTCAAGCTTGTGGTTGGCAGGTCGGGACTGGCACCCTGAGACTGAGCATTCAACAGGTCGAAGACTGGAGGCGCTAGCTGGGATTGCCACGATCGCTCACCATCCTCGTCTTCGGAATGCAGGATTATTGGCAAAATAGGATGCGCCACCGCATGGATCTGTTGGGCAAGCATCAGGGCTTCTGGGCTATCTTCCAAAATTTCCACCAGGGAGAGCAGCCGATGCAGAATGAATTTTTGGCGATCGGCGATCGCAATGCTAAGCAGCGTGTAGACTGGCGCTTCTGGATCAGTTGGCTTGATTTGCAGCGTACTATATCGCACCACCATTCCTTGAAACTGATGCAACAACGCCTCCGCTTTTTTTAGCACTCCGCCAGTTTGCCCAAACACAGTATTGAAAATCTGCTCATTTTCCTCCTCAGCAATGCGATATTGCCGCTTCAACCTAAGAATGCGATCGCGCTTATACTCCAACGCCTCGCGAACTGGAGTGCCACTGCCAACCAAGTCTTGCACCAACGATTCCAGGCTTTGTTGATAGCTGTCTAGCCGGAGTTGATTTTCTAAACTGACCTGCTTGGTTTGATCAAACAGGCTGGGGTCTTCAATGCCTAAACTTGCCAGAATGCTGTAGTGTTCATTTTTGCTGATGTCGAGTCCGGTTTGGAGTTCATGCAGCAAAGCACTTTCAGCCGAACTGACAATCCCATTTTTTAATGCGCCCTGCACTACGCCTTTATAAACCTCTAGTTTTTGATTCTGGTTAATATTGGGCAACACTTTTGCCAGCACATACACCTCATCTGGCTTCAGTTCCTCATTGCTGCGGTTGAGAAACTTCGCCACATCAAACCCTTGCTTATCCAATTGGCGGCGGAGCGTGTTGGCAAGTCCCTCTCTGGAATACTGCTCGGAGGTGCGCCAAAAGGTTTGATAAAACCACAAACCACTGACCAACACGATAAAGCCTGTAAATCCCCGCTCTACCCATCCGGGCAATAGGGCAAGCGTGGGGCGGCTGCCAAACACCCAAAACAGGTTCCACACACCAAAGGTGCAAACCGTGAACACCCGATGCAAAATCTGATCGTTGTCTAGATTGCGTCCCTGCCGTTTCAAATGGTTGCGATAGGCTTGTTCGGCAAGGCTAAACACCCCGTAGGATGCCCCCACGAACAGCGTGAAAGTCAGCGGTACGGCAATCAGTTTAGGAATGGGAATCGGCTGTGCCCCCAGATAAAACCCTGGGCTAAAGACAGTGGCGAGTTGATTAGTTTCATGAGTCCAAGCACCGGAGTAGTAATACTCCCAGTTGCCGCTGTAGAGAAAAAAGTAGAAGTAGAAGCTAAATACCAAGCCGATGTAGCCATAGTGGATAAAGCGGCGATCGCGCTGAGTCACTCGATCCCAATAGGAGCGCTCTGCATCGATATCCATGCAGGGCGATTGACAGCCCACACAAGCGCTTTTCTCCTGTCCCGTTTTTTGATCCACTTCTCGACAAATGGATTGAGTTAACCCTTTTTGCTGTCCCCAATGTGCCTGAGTGCCCAGCAACCCGCGCGGTCCCGTAAAAATCATTTGCACTGGAGCCATCGGGCAAAAATATTGACACCAGCTTTTGCCTGCATAAAGATAGCCCACCAAAATTGCTGAAAGGATGGTCAGAATGAGGAAAATACCCAATGCCCAGCGATCGGAGTTGATGAACAAAATTCTGAACACTAACCCCAACACCAGCAAGCCAAATTGAAGATAGAGAAAGTTGCGCCCCAGCAAGGATTTTTTGTCGATCGACACCAGTTCGTAGCGAGTTTTGCCTGTGCTGGTGACTTTTTTGAGCTTACGTTGAATGCCCAGCGATCGCGGAATTTGTGAAAAAAACGACAGCGGACAAATACGTCGCCAAAATTCGTGACCCAACACAAAAATGATGAGTAATCCAGCCGGAACCACCATTGCCCAAAAGATCCGAGCGCCTAGGGGATAAGGCTGCTGCGGCAAGCAAACGCCCTGCACCTGTACGCATTGGGCTAGGTCAGACATTGCCTCTGGTTGAATGCGAAGCGGACTGAATAAGGCTGTGGGTTCGGTCAAATAGGCTGTAATCGGATCATAAAACAGCGATGCAATCAACAGCGACCAGGCGATCGCCAATCCCCACCGAATCCGATGCACAGTCTGTTCAGACAATCGATGCAGCATAGATGATTCAACCCCTGACGCTCTGAATGCTTGTAAGTAACCTGTCCACTCAACTATGCCCGAATACTTGAATCTTCCCATCGTCATTCGTCATTCGTCATTCGCCCTAGCACTTCACCTTGCGTCCATCGGGCATGGTGGCATTACACATCGTTGCTCCCTCCAACACTGCCCCATTCAAATCGGCATTGAGCAAGTTGGCACCGTTGAGGTTCACTTGAATTAAGACAGCACCCCGCAGGTTGGCACCGCTCAAATCAGCCTTGCTCAGATTGGCACCCTGAAAAATCGCGCTGCTGAGATTGGTATTTTTCAAAGAGGCTTCGCTTAAATTGGTGTTGCTCAAGTCGGCATCTCGTAGGTCATTGCCGCTCAGGTCTACTCCTTTTAAGTTCAAATCGGTGAGCTTTGCGCCTTTTAGCCTCATTCCTTGCAGGCGGACACCCTCAAGACGGGTGCCTTGCAAGTTGCCTCTACTCAAGTCTGCACGGCTGAGGTCTGCACCGTTGAGGTTGCTACCCGTGAATTCTGCTTGAGTCAGGGTTGCCTCGCGCAAATCGGCAGTGAACAGGTTGGCATTGCGAAGTTTAGCTTGGGTGAGATTGGCTTGGGTGAGTTGAGCTTTGGTCAGGTTGGCATTATTCAACGTGGCGCTGCTGAGATTTGCGGTTTGCAGGTAGGCGTTGGTCAAATCTATTTGGCTAAGGTCGGCTTTTTCCAGGGTTGCACCGCGTAGATCGGTAGACCGAAAGCTACTCTGCTTCAGGTTGCCTTCGGTTAGGTTTGCCGTGCGGAGGTCGCTAAGAAAAAAGCTGGATTTTTGCAAGTTAGTTTTGCTGAGATTGGCACCGCTGACCATTGCCTCTTCGACGTTGGCTTCCGACAGGTTGGCACCTTCTAATTTGGCGTTCCGCAGATCTGCCCCGGCAAGATTTGCTTGTTTCAAATCGGCTTCTTTCAAATCTTGATTGCCGATCCCCTGATTCACGAGCGATCGCACCAGTTGCCATTTGGGTGATAGAACCGTGCGATCGCTAATCGTCGTATTTTTCAGCCGTGCGCCTTCCAAAAATGCTGCCTCCAGATTGGCATCCTCTAAGTTGGCATTGCGAAGATCCGCCCCTTTCAAGTTTGCCTGTTTTAGAAACGCCCCTTTCAGGTTTGCCCCATTCAAATTAGCTCCCCGTAAATTGGCTCCCTTCAAATTTGCCTGCTCTAAAAAGAAGCCGCGCAGATTGGCATTCACCAGATCGCAGCCTTCACACTGGCGCGTTTCCTTCAGCCGCTTCACCTGACTTTCATTCGCCGCCTGAGCCGCCGTTGCCGCCAATAGCCATCCCAAACACATCATGACCGCGAGAAACCTGCTGTGCAGAATCACGAGACAATTCATAATCGGTGTGCCATAAACGAATAAGAAAAATTGCTGTGCGAGTTCAGTATCCTGAAACGAGATCGCAGCCCTGAAACCTGATAATAGTACAGTTCCTCATTGGAAACAGAACCAATGCGCTGCCCGATTGGATTCAGCCTGACCACCCTTGCCCTCAACCTTTCAGCGATTCCCATTGCCGCCGCCAATCAAGTCTTCCCCTCGCCTCTTGCCTTTCGCCTCTCGCCCTTCCCTATTTTCCTTGCCCAAAAAGCTCTCCAGGAAAAACTAAAAGATTTCACCTACTGGTCTGATCTCTGTGGGTTACAAGCCGACTCTGGCAAGTATGAAGATGCGCTGACTTCCTGCGAACAGGCAATTTTGCTCAGACAACGAGATTCGGTGATTTGGGCAGACCATAGCGGCGTATTGCTGCAAATGAAAAAGTATCCTGAAGCGATCGCCTCGGCGGAAAAATCCCTGGGCTTCAATCCCAAAACCTCCTTAGCGCTGACCTATCAATGCATGGCGTTTGCTGCCTTGGGTCGCAGTGAAGAGGCTTTGGATGAATGCGCCCAAGCCCTGCGGGTAGATGGCAACTGGGGCAGGCGATCGCCCGCCTTGGCATGGGTGAATCGGGGGTTGATTTTCAGCCAGTTGGAGCAATATGACCAGGCGCTGATTGCCTACGATCGCGCCCTATTACTAGACCCGAAAGATCCCCAAACTCAAGCCTACCGCTGCGACACCCTCTCAAAATTGGGGAAACAAGCCGAGGCGATCGCCGCCTGTGATCAAGCGGTGGCGAAAAGCGGCAAAGGCAGTGAACAGAGCGCTGCCCTAGCGCTGGCAAATCGCGCTGGAGCAAACCGCCAGTTAAATCAACTGGATACCGCCGTGGCAGATTATGACCGTGCCATTCGCCTTAACCCCAATGATTCCAACCTTTGGGCAGCCCAGGCAACCGTTCTAGAGCAACTGGCGCAATTTCAGCAAGCGTTGACCTCCTACGATCGCGCCGTGCAACTGAACCCAAAATCTTCTCTAGCCTTGGTGGGACGCTGCACCATGCTGAACGTATTGGCACAGCATGAAAAAGCCCTAGAAGCCTGTGACCAAGCAATTCAAGGGGATGGCGTATGGAACGCGACGGGGGCAGCCCAAGCTTGGAACCAGCGCAGCAAAGCTCTGACGGGTTTAGGCAAATATGAGGAAGCGCTGGCATCCTCGCAGCGAGCGACGGGGATTAAGCCCGACTATACCGAAGCCTGGAGCGATCGCGCCGTAGTGCTGTGGTACTTGAAGCAGTATGACGAGGCGATCGCCGCAACTCAGGAAGCAATTCGGCTCAACCCCAACTATGCCCAAGCATGGCTGAATCAGGGCGGGATTTTGAGAACACAGCAGAAATACGCCGCCGCCCTAATTGCCTACGACACTGCCCTGAAAATCGATCCCACGAATTCCGATGGCTGGGCAAATCGCAGCGCCCTTCTGTGGCGCTTGAAACGGTATCCAGAAGCACTCGTCGCCGCTGATAAAGCGATTCAATTCAACCCCAAGTCGTTTCAAGGCTGGCATAACCGGGGCGTGGCGTTGATCGAGCTCGGACGCTACGGTGAAGCTCTGATTGCCTACGATCGCGCCCTTGAGATCAACTCCAAAAGTGCGGAAGCCCTAACCGGACGCGGTATCGCCCTGGCACGACTAAAAAAATATGCAGAGGCGATCGCGGCATTGCAAGCGTCCCTGGCAATCAACCCCAATCAACCCCTAGCACAGGAAACTCTGAAAACCACTACTCAGGCTCAACAAAAACTGCTAGATGCCAAAAAGCCTGCAAAAAAGTAGAATTTCCTTGAGAACTTAAAATGCCGGATGCTGTGGCTTTAAAAAACACAGCGTCCGGTAAATAAAAAGACTGCTTTAAGTTATGGGCAGCAAAGACTATTTGCTACCAACAACTACAATATTTCCTGTGGATCTTGCTGGGAGTTGCTAGAAGCGGTTTTGGACAATTCCAAAAGCCCTGGGGACTCAACAAAGCCATAGTAAAACGCGATCGCGGCACTTAAGCCGTGGAGTAAAACATCGCTTCCAAAAATCGGGACTGTGCCGAAAAGGGTATTGGTGTAAGGAATTAGTCCTAATACAGCAAATAGTCCATAGGAAACTGCAACTACCCGACTATAAATACGGGCACTATCTAGCGCAAGGGATGCCGCAATACCTGACAGCCCTACAACAATGCGAATAAAAGCGTGAATGCCATTGGTAGGAATCACTCCTGCAATATACCCATAGCCCATACCGTATGCATCACTGACCTGGGAGGTCGCTTCGCCGTAATCAACCAATCCTGGAATCAAGCCCATAATTCCAAGTAACAGAAAAAAGATACCAGAGATTAATGCAAAGTATTGTCCAGCCTTCATAGCAAACTCCTTGTTTCTATACTCAACAGTTCAAAATTCTCAAAATTCAAAGTAGAGATACCTTAAATTAGTCGTCTGAACTGCTTATTTCCTCTTCTTAAAGAGGAGTTTGTGGATATGGCTATGGATAGAGCTAAAAACGAAGTGAGCCTATAGCAACGATCCTGTGGCGCGGTGAGCATGTCTACCCATTGCCGTCTATTTTGCTAATGGATTTGATGCTTTAGCAAAATCTCTTGCGTAGATCCTGTATTTTTTTAGATGGTGCCTTCCTGCGATCGCCAATGCTTTAGAGTGATTCCGTACAAAAGTGCGGCGATCGCCGCAAATAACCATGCTAATGACACAAAAAGCCCATGAGTAGAGCCGCCGTATTTCTCGATCGCGATGGAGTTCTCAATATTGAAGCAGGCTACATCCACAATGTAGAAGATCTGCATCTGATTCCAGGCATTGCCCAGGCAGTGCGTCAACTCAACGATCGCGGCTTATTTTGCTGTCTTGTTTCTAATCAATCCGGTCCTGCCCGTGGCTATTATCCCGCTAGTCATGTGGATGCCCTGCACGATCGCCTCTGCCATTTATTGCAACAAGAAGCAGGGGCGCGATTGGATGCTCTTTACTATTGCCCCTACCTCAGCCATCCCGAAGGAGGCACCGATCCGCAATACACCCGCTACAGCACTTGGCGCAAACCCAACACAGGCATGTTCGTCGCTGCCGCTTGGGAACATGATCTGGATATTTCCCAAAGCTTCATGGTGGGCGACAAAGCGACCGATATTGATATGGCGCATAATGCAGGCTGCGTCGGGATTTTGGTGCAAACTGGGTTTGGGCAACAGGTTCTTAGCGGCGATTACCAGCATGAAACCCAACCGGACTACATTGCTAAAGATCTTGCCGATGCTGCCCAGTGGATTTTGGAGCAAACCAGCCATGCCGTCTGAAGAATTGTTTCTGCCAGCCTTAAACCCTGAAACTGTTTTACCCAGAACCGGATCAAAGTATCCTGAGCCGTTCAAAGCAAAAGTGGCGGGACGCAGCAAGCAAGCTTTGGGAGACGCGCTAGGACTCAAAAACTTTGGGGTAAATCGGGTTCATTTGGCACCCGGAGCCGCTTCCTCAATTCGGCATTGGCACACCCGCCAAGATGAGTTTGTCTATGTGCTGACAGGTGAGTTGACGTTAATTACAAACGCTGGAGAGCAGGTGTTGCAAGCAGGGATGGCGGCAGGGTTCCCAGCAGGAAAAGCAGACGGGCACCAGTTGGTGAATCGATCGCACTCAGACGCGGTGTATTTGGAAGTGGGCGATCGTACTTCAGGCGACGAAGTTGTTTACCCCGATGATGACTTGGTGGCTGCCCAGTCTACTAACTGGAGTTTTACTCATAAAGACGGCAGTGCTTATTAGACAAAGCGAGATCGCGGATGTTGACTGATCAGTTCGCAAGTGGTGTCCACTTCCTCAACGCAATGGGCACACTAAGCCCGAACAATTTGCTGGGACTGACGTGCTATCAGCCAGCCAGTAACAAATTGCCCAAATTTAAGGGAAACTCACGATGTCTAATTCTTCTCACTCATCTATCCGCCGTCGCGACCTAATTCGAGGATTACTAGCAACGGGAGCTTTTGCAGGCTCCTCTCGTTTTTGGACAGGTTGCACCTCTACACCGCAATCTTCTTCTAGCCCTACGCCTATCGAAAAAATGGTTACGCTAGGGTTTATCTACGTTGGACCCAAAGATGACTATGGCTACAACCAAGCCCATGCAGAAGGGGCGGCGGCACTGGCAAAATTACCTTGGGTTAAGATCGTGGAAGAAGCCAGCATTCCTGAAACAACTGCTGTGGCTGAAACGATGCGGAAGATGATTGACGAGAATGGCGCGATCGCCCTGTTCCCCACATCCTATGGCTACTTCAACCCCCACAGCCTCAAAATTGCCGCTGAATTTCCCCAAGTGCAACTGTTCCATGCCAATCAGCCCTACAAAGCAAACTATCCAAAAAATGTTGGCTCCTATTTCAGTGATTTGGCAGAACCCGCCTATCTTGCTGGAATTGTTGCAGCATACGCTTCCAAAACTGGCAAACTTGGCTATGTGGTGCCGAAAGCGATTCCCGTGGTGCTGCGAGAACTGAATAGTTTTGCGTTGGGTGCCCGCAGCGTCAACCCCGCGATCGTGATTCAAACGGTGTTTACGGGGGATTGGTCGTTGCCGGTGAAAGAAGCGGAGGCAACGAACACGCTGATTGATCAAAATGCGGATGTGATTACCAGTCGGGTGGATAATTTGAAAGCGGTGATTACGACGGCAGAAAGTCGAGGTGTATTTTCCAATGGCTATCACATTGATCAAGCAAGTTTGGCTCCCAAAGGCTATCTCACTGGGGTGGAGTGGAACTGGGGCAAAATCTACACTACCTATGCTGAGATGCTGCGGGCTGGCAAAACCTTGATGGATAAAGGGATTCCTCCAGTCATTGCAGGCGGCTTAAAGGATGATTTCTGTAAACTATCGCCCTATGGTGCGGCGGTCAGTCAGGAAGCGAAAACAGCCGTAGAAACGGCTAAAGCAAAGCTTTTGGATGGTAGTTTGGTCATCTTTAAAGGTGAACTGAAAGATAACAAGGGTAAGGTCGTGATTCCTGCGGGAACGCAGTACACGCTGCAAGATCCGCAGCTACAGGGAATGAACTGGCTGGTGGAAGGCGTGGTGGGCAATGCGGGGACGCAGTAGGAAAATGGCGAAGGATGAGTGGCGGGTGGTGAGTGAGGGATGGGTAGAAAATGAGTATCTATATGCGGCGGGTGACGGAGTTGTCGGTGAAGGGGGCGCGGGTGGTGTTGCAGGGGGCGATCGCGAAAGCAGAAGCAATGGGTATTCCTCAGTGCGTGGCGGTGGTGGATCGGGGCGGCAACCTACTGGTGTTTGAGCGGATGGATGGGGCAAAATTGCACAGCCAGTTCACTGCCATTCAAAAGGCATATACGGCGGTGTCTGCGAGGGTGGCGACTGGACAATTGCCGTTTGAGTTGGCAGTTGGGATTGCGCTGGCATCGGGCGATCGCTTTGCCACGATTGCCGGGGGATTGCCGATTATGCTGGATGGCGAAATCATTGGCGCGATCGGCGTTG
Organism: Sivoneniella epilithica UHCC 1019; assembly: GCF_040830845.1. Taxonomy (NCBI): domain Bacteria; kingdom Bacillati; phylum Cyanobacteriota; class Cyanophyceae; order Leptolyngbyales; family Leptolyngbyaceae; genus Sivoneniella; species Sivoneniella epilithica. The sequence goes on along the minus strand of NZ_JBFPDP010000006.1, from coordinate 62,287 downwards.
GCTCTGGCACGGATGAGGAAGATATTGAAGTGGCAGAAGCGGGAATTGCGGCGTTGAAGGCAGTTATAGACAACTGATAGCTTTAGCCTAACTAGCGATCGCCTTACGGGATAGCTTCCGCCAACGAGAAACAACGCGAGTCCAGAAGGAATCTAGTTTGCGTCGGAGGTATTGGGGTAGCCCCTTCGAGACTTTTTCAAAACGGTAGAAAAAGAGAATATCCACGACATCTTCCAAGCTCAGCGGACGCAGATAGGTGACGACTTTATCGACAATTTCGTCGCAGTCTTGCAGATATTTCTTCATGCCAAACTTTTCAGACAGGTTCCAGGTTTTGAGAAACACGCGATGCATTTCGGTTTGATAATCCTGAAAGCTATCTGTTTGGCGATCGAGGTAGGTTTGAATATGCTTGCTAGCGATTTCTGCGCCCTGCATTGCATGACGGATGCCCTCGCCACCTAAAAAATTAACCGTGGAAACGGCATCACCGATCGCGATCGCGTTCTTCCGATAGTAAACATCCTGCAAGCCACGACTATATTTCAGCGTTGAACCATGCACCTCAATCAGCGTGTAATCAGATTTGATGTAGTCCTGCAAAATCAAGTGAATGTAATGCTTCAGCGGCTCGGTTTGCTTCACGAATTCGTGGTCGGCGTTGATGATGCCTGCGCCCACCTTTAGCCGATTGGGTGCCATCGGAAAAATCCACGAGTAGCCTTTGGGCATCCACTTATAGCCCAAAAAGAAAGTCAGCGCATCGCTATACCGCTGATACACCTCGTCTGAAACTTCAATCAAATACTCGATGCCCGTACCTGACAAAAATTCTGGCTTTGGATCATCTTTGCCATACATCACCGCCCGAAACGGACCCGTCGCATCTACCACCACACGAGCGCTAACGGTCACGGCTTCACCCTCTCGCACCAATGACACTAAGGTTTGACCCGTATTTTGACTATGACTCACGTAACGGCAGTTCATCCAGACTTCGCCACCGATCGCCTGCACGTCGTTTGCCAGGAATTCTCGCAGTTTGCCAAAATCCAGCACAGCCCCGATCGCCTCTGGAGTTTTCCATTCGCCCTGCTGGTTGGAGGTGACCACCACAAACTTATTCCAGTAGGTGCCCACCACGCTTTCTGGCAAATCATATTGGCTCAACGTTTCCAGCGGGGTGCCTGCACTAGAAAAGCTGTTGATCGCAAAGTCTTTGTGCCGTTCTACTAACAAAACCTTGCGTCCGGTTTTTGCCAGCGATCGCGCACACTGCCCTCCCGCTGGACCGCCGCCCACCACCACCACATCAAATTCCTGCATTTCAATAACTTAGTGTGACACTAACCGCCTATTTTCCCCTATTGCTTAGTAGAAACGATGAGGTTTATCGCCTATTTACCAGAAAAGTTGAAATTAGCGATCGTAATAGCCTTGCTGAAAAATAATCACCGCTTCAATCGGGGCATTGGGGGATTGGCTGGCAAAAGGCACATATAGACCAAGCCCAAATTCAAAAGAAGTCAAACCCGTTTCGTCTACTTCAATCTGAGGATCGATTGATCTGAACCAATTGCGTAGCTCACTAAACGGCTGACCAATCAACGCTTTTCCGCGAAATGTGGGATTTGCTGGAGCCGCGAGTTCGATCGCTTCACACCCATCCGGCTGTTTGTAATAAACATGCATCCCTAACTCATCAAAGGCATCAGTATTTAACTCATCTATTGCCGTCTTTTTGAAGGCTCGAACGCTGGAATTTAAAGCATGGCGCACTTGCTCACAGGACATGCCAAACTGAACACCCGCAATCCCTTGATAGGGTTCAATCTCCAGCTTTACGTCTAGCTTCATAATTTCACTTCCGACTACGAAAATGACACTCATTCATCTTAATCGGGATTCAAGCGATCGCGAATGGTTTCCACATACTCCAACATTTCCTGAATTGCCTGATCATACTTGCTGTCAAACTTTGAGCGAATATCCTCAATATCCATCTGCAACGCTTCGAGAAATTTCCCTTGTTGAATCAACGCTTGCTGTCGTTTACGGTAATCAATTGCAGAGCGAGATCGCCCCCAACTCGCCGTTTGCCGATGATCTAGGGTTTCCATCCAAATTGCGGGTCCTTCCTCCACCCTCAAACGGCTAGCAGACGCAGCAGGCATATGATGCACTTCTCCACCCTGATTCGCCTCCCGAACCGCTTTGTACGCCCCACCTTTCATGCAAATTGTCTCCCAAAAGACTTGAACCTTTATGCTTTAACAGTAGAAGGTTGGATTCCTAACTATCGCCTAAATCAAGTTAGGAATTAGTTAGGATGTACTGAAAAAATATTTAACGAGTCAGAGGGATATGCCATCAACTCTTCAAACAGAAGACAACTTTGATGAAGTAGAAAAGCGATTTGACCTCAAACGGCTGAAGCGTGACTTAGAAAAGAAAAGTTTGCACCCAATTACTGACGCGCCCTGGCGCTACTTCAAAGGTGTGCTTTGCGTAGGCGATCCAGCAAAAGTTGCAAAGCGATGTTTTAAGAGTTCAGGAAATGTTCGAGATTCATTAAATAAGTACGTTAAACCTTACCTACTCGAAGTTCTAAACCTTCCAGAGCAACGGATTGTTTGGGAGCGGGTTGCTGGGTGTTTATGTGATGCTGGTTACGGCAATCTTGACCAAAGGTTTTCGCTGTCTATTAACTGGCTGCGGGTTTGTGGTGAGATGCTGAAAATGCAGCAGAAACAATTGCTAATGAGTCAGCCGTTGGGATCTGGCAGTAGGCGTGTTGCGGATGTGTATGTTCGCTTGGGATTGGTGGAACGCAAGCAAAACGAACAGCCAAGAATTGCTCCGCATGATGCTGCGGATCGTTGGTCTGTGTTGGAGCAAGAAAAAACAACTCCCATTTCACATGAAGATTTTCTTGAGCGCGTACTTCAACCAGGAAAACCGATCGCGATCATTGGCGAAGCAGGGGCAGGCAAAACAACTCTTTTGCAACATATCGCTGAAGAGGTTCAAGGAGAGAATACGAAAGGTTTACCCATCTGGATTGACTTAGCGGACTTAGAGCCAAAAGAAACTTTAGAGAGTTACCTGCTTAAGAAATGGCTTAAGGCTGTATTACCCATCATTCAAGAGCATTTTCCTGAAGCGGTTCCAGATTTGCACAATTCCTCTAAGGACTTGCAAAAATCCTTGATTGAGGAAATCAATCAAGGGCGAGTTTGGTTGCTGCTAAACGGCGTGGACGAAATGGTGACAGCGATTAGGCAGCCGTTGCGTTGGATTTTAGAGCAGTATCAACAAGGTTGGACTTCTAAAGCAAGAATTGTGCTGACCTGTCGATTGAACGTCTGGAGTTCGGATGGCGAGAGGTTGACCAATGTTTTTGAGGTCTATCGAAATCTCGATTTTGAACCTGAAGATGTTGAAAAGTTTATCCACAAATGGTTTTTAGGAGAATCTGAGCGAGACTCTCTCGACAATTTGAAAGCTGAATTAGAACGCTCAAATGAACGGATTAAAAGCCTGATCCGGAATCCATTACGATTAACGCTGTTGTGTCTCACTTGGCAAAAAGGCGGAGATAAGCTCCCAGACACGAAAGCCGGACTATATCAGCGATTTGTTGACTGGCATTATCGATGGAATGAGGAAAAATGCTTAACAGAAGAAGAACAGAACGCATTAGTTGAGCAACGAGAAGAACTCGATCGCCAGCTTGGCGAGTTATCTAAATTTGCTCTAGATGAGCAAGAATCTCGCTTTCGGCTTAGGGAAAGTACTGTTAAGCAGTTTTTAGGTAATCCAAAACAAAAAGGCTCCTTATTCTGGTGGGCATTGCGGCTAAATTGGCTTGCCCCGATTGGTTTACCTACTGCTTCCGAAAAAGATGCCGATGAACTTGTCTACGCCTTCTTTCATCCTACATTTCAGGAATACTTTGCAGCATTAGCGATCGATGACTGGTGCTTTTTTCTGAATCAGAATAAGGGTAATTATCATGTTTTTGAAAATCAGTGGAAAGAAATAATTCTTTTGTGGGTCGGACGAAGAGAATTAGCTAAGGAAACCAAGAAAAAGCTTGTCGAGTCTCTCTTTGAATTTGAAGAAAACTGTGGAGATTACTATTTCTATTGGTCTAAGCTTTTTACTTTAGTATTTTTATCTATGAATGAGACAGATGACTTTGACCAGATGTCAATCAAAAACACCATAGAAAATATTTTGCGTAATCCTGATATGTACTCTGAAATTAAAACTATGCCGGCAATTAGGAAAAGAATTTTACCCTTTGATTTTGATGGTTATATGAATCAGGGCATAACTTTGCATAGAAAAGGGTATTTACCTTTTTTAGATTCGTTCGCATCAAAGGAAATGCTCTTTAATAGTATTAATTGTTTTGAAAAAGCTGAAGAATTAATCGAAAAACTCGCATTTAATCATGATATAGAAACTCGCAGGCAATCTGTGAAAGAATTAATAACGTTTGCCATCAACAATTCAGATATTTTAAGTTACTTAATTGAGAAATTGGATGCTGCTGAGGATGAGAATATATGTTGTTCCATTGTTTGTGTCTTAGGAATTGCTGCTCCAGGAAATTTAGAAGTAGCTCAATCTTTAGCTAATTTAATGCAGAAGAGAAATACTGAGATTATACATATTTCAGTTGTAGTTAGCCTATGTGAGGTTCTACGGTATAAAGCATTGTTGAAAAATGAACTATTGATAATGCTAGTTCAGAAGTTTAAAGACTATCTAGAAATTGATCCTGACTCTTATTGGCTTTATGGAGAAGTTTTATATCACTGTGCCCAAAATATGAGTTATCCAGAATTTTATGAGGCTTGGCATAGTCCATTACTCGATGTTTCAGAAACTTATGCAGTAGGCGATGAGTGATGATGAAAGTGTTAGCGATCGCACCACAAACAGCGATCGCGCCTAACAAAAAAGGTAGGAAGAACAGTCTCCCTACCTTTTGAAATTTAGCTATGTATTGAACAACTACTCAACCGCTTGCGGTAAAAGTTCGCGTTGTTCGCCCATGAGGACTCTCACTTGCCCTTCCTCATCTACATCCATAATCGCAGTGTGCCCATCTTTGATCCGACCCGACAAGATTTCTTCCGCAAGGGAATCTTCTAGCAGGCGCATAATGGCACGACGTAATGGACGGGCACCATAGGCGGGATTGTAGCCTTCCTTAACCAAACGATCCTTGAACTTCTCGGTGACTTCTAAGGTAATGCCTTGCTCTTGCAATCGGTTAAAGATGTCTTTGAGCATGATGTCGGCAATTTCCTTAATCTCCTCTTCCTTCAGTTGACGGAAGACGATGATTTCATCCAAACGGTTCAAGAACTCTGGACGGAAGTAGTTCTTCAGTTCTTCGTTGACCAAAGAACGGATGCGGTTGTATTGAGATTCAGCCGCGTTGCCTTCTGAAGCAAACTCAAAGCCTAAACCACCGCCGCCTTTCTCAATCACCTTAGACCCAATGTTAGAGGTCATGATCAGCAGGGTGTTTTTGAAATCTACTGTGCGTCCTTTAGCATCGGTCAAGCGACCATCTTCCAAGATTTGCAGCAGCATGTTGAAGACATCAGGGTGAGCCTTCTCAATTTCATCAAACAGGACTACCGTGTAAGGGCGGCGACGCACGGCTTCCGTTAGCTGACCGCCTTCGTTGTAGCCGACATAGCCTGGAGGCGACCCAATCAGTTTGGAAACGGTATGGCGCTCCATATATTCCGACATATCGAGTCGGATCATCGCTTCTTCGGCTCCAAAGAAGTAGGTTGCCAATGCCTTCGTCAACTCCGTCTTACCGACTCCAGTTGGACCAGAGAAGATAAAGCTGGCGATCGGTCGGTTAGGATTTTTCAAGCCAACACGGGCACGACGAATCGCACGAGATACCGCTTTGACTGCTTCTTCTTGACCAATTAAACGTTGGTGCAGCGTGTCTTCCATATGCAGCAGCTTCTCGGATTCGGATTCCGTAAGCTTGTTGACTGGAACGCCCGTCCAAGAAGCCACAATTTGAGCGATGTCTTCTTCATTGACGATTGGCATTTCGCCACCTTCGCCTGCTGATTCAGTCTTCTTGGTTTGAGCGATCGCCCGGATTTCAGCTTTGATTTCCATTTCGCGATCGCGCAGTTGACCTGCCTTATCAAAGTTCTGAGAACGAACCGCATCATCCTTGTCTTTAAGGACTTGACGCAATTCTTTATCCAACTCTTTGGCAGCAGGAGGCAACTGAGAGTTAAGGAGGCGAACACGCGAACCTGCTTCATCCACCAAATCGATGGCTTTATCGGGTAGGAAGCGATCCGAAATATAGCGATCGGATAGCTTAGCCGCTGCTTCTAACGCCAGATCGGAGATTTTGAGCTTGTGATGTTGCTCGTAGCGTTCCCGTAGACCCCGAAGAATCTCAATGGTTTCATCCACCGACGGTTCACCCACCATAACCGGCTGGAAGCGACGTTCTAAGGCTGCATCCCGCTCGATATGTTTGCGATATTCATCTAAAGTAGTGGCTCCAATACATTGCAGTTCACCCCGCGCCAAGGCTGGCTTGAGGATATTGGCTGCATCAATCGCGCCTTCCGCTGCTCCAGCACCAATCAGAGTATGAACTTCATCAATCACCAGAATGACGTTTCCGGCAGAGCGGATCTCATCCATGATTTTTTTCAGCCGTTCCTCAAATTCACCGCGATATTTGGTGCCTGCGACTAACAAGCCAATATCTAGGGTGACAACGCGCTTATCTTCAAGAATATCGGGGATGTCATCGTTGGCGATGCGTTGGGCTAATCCTTCCGCGATCGCAGTTTTACCCACACCGGGTTCACCGATCAACACCGGGTTATTTTTAGTCCGGCGACCCAAGATCTGGATCACCCGCTCAATTTCTTTTTGACGACCCACGACTGGATCGAGCTTCCCTTCAGCGGCAAGCTGAGTTAGGTTAGAGCCAAACTCATCCAGGGTTGGAGTTTTGGTGCGCCCCTGAGAACCGCCGGAAGTAACCTCCGCCGTCTCTCCTAACATCCGGATCACTTGAGTGCGTACCTTAGATAGGTCAACACCCAAATTTTCTAATACTCTGGCAGCAACGCCTTCTCCTTCGCGAATCAATCCTAAGAGAAGATGTTCTGTTCCAATATAGTTGTGTCCTAGTTGGCGAGCTTCCTCTAGCGATAGTTCCAAAACCCGTTTCGCTCTGGGAGTGAAAGGGATTTCTACAGCCACAAAACCAGAGCCTCGCCCAATAATCTTCTCGACTTCTATCCGAGCATCTTTAAGATTGACACCCATGGATTTCAGTACTTTGGCGGCAACGCCGGTCCCTTCTCCAATCAGACCCAGGAGGATCTGCTCTGTACCCACAAAATTATGCCCCAGGCGGCGCGCTTCCTCCTGGGCAAGCATAATCACTTTGATGGCTTTTTCTGTGAAGCGTTCAAACATGGTTTAATTCCTGTGTCGCCTGCTGCATTGCCGGGTAGAGTTGATTCTAACACAGGGAAATCGTCCGTCTGTTTATCTCAAACAGACGAAAACATGCGTGATTCCCGTACCTTCGGCAAAAACTGCGCTGCGGAACGAAAACAAAACTTGAAATATTGCCACAGTCGCAAATTGTTAACCGAAGAGATAGGAAAAGTCAAGTTTGGAATTGCGAATGACGAAATGCGGTCACTCGCCGCCACTCATCACTCGCCACTCAACTGCCACCCCGATCGCTGGAGGCGATCGCTGACAGTTTGCTGCCAAGTTGCCAACGTTCGTGGAAAATGGGGATGATGCAGCCCACCTCGCCATAGCACCAGTGCATCTTCACCCGTTTCTGCGTAGTAGCGCTTGCGTCGTCCTGCGGTTTGAAAGCCAAATTTTTCATAGAGTGCGATCGCGGCTTGATTTGACACTCGCACTTCTAGGGTTGCCCGTTCTAAGCCGCGATCGTGGGCAGCTTTCAGCAAACAGTAGAGCAATGCTTGCCCTAATCCCTGTCGTTGATAATCAAGATCAACCGCTAATAAGGTGATGTGGGCTTCTTCTAAAATCGTCCAAGAGCAGCCAATGGCGAAAAGGGCAAAAGAATGTCGAGTTTCGAGTTTCGAGTTTCGAGTTTCGGGTATTAAGTTCCGAATTCGGAATTTGCTTTGCTCTTCTGCTTCGCCCTTCTGCAACACGAGAAGGTCGCTGTTGGGGCTGTCAATTTCTCGTTGGTAGCCGTCTAGATTCCACAATCCGCCTAAACAGCGGCGATCGAGATCCAGCGCAGCGGTCAGATCCTGAGGGGTAAGCGCTCGAATTTGGAGACTACGCACAAAAGTTAAGCGATCGAGGATATGTGTCAGCAGACGATTGTAAACTGATATAGTGAACGATTCTTGCTTACTTGCTATTTAGGACTCTCGATCGCGCAATGGTATCGACTCTCCCCACTGAAACTCAATCTGGTCGTCGCTATTTGTCAGACCTTTCTAATGCGGCGCCTTCACCCAACCAGCAAGTGTTTCCGCTCACTGCTCAGGTGAATCAGGCGGATCACTTGGAGGTAGGCGGTTGCGATGTTGTTGATTTGTTGCAAAAATTCGATTCTCCCCTCTATATATTAGATGAGGACACGTTGCGGACTGCGTGTCGCCAGTATCGAGAGTCTTTTATAAAATATTATCCGGGTGAGTCTCAAGTCATTTATGCATCTAAAGCATGGAACTGTTTAGCGGTCTGCGCGATCGTGGCATCGGAAGGGTTAGGAATTGATATCGTCTCTGGGGGGGAGCTTTACACAGCACTGCAAGCAGGCGTTGATTCGACCCATCTGTATCTTCATGGCAACAATAAATCACGGGAAGAACTGGAGTTTGCCGCTGATTCTGGTTGCACCATTGTTGTGGATAACTGGCTGGAGCTAAAGACCCTAGCGGAAATTTCTAATGAGCAGCATTCAAGCCCCTCCACACTCCGCCCTCCACACTCTGCTTTGCCAATCCGCGTCATGATTCGGCTCACGCCAGGAATTGAGTGTCACACTCACGATTACATTCGGACGGGCAGTATTGATAGCAAATTTGGCTTTGATCCCGATCAACTGGATCAAGTTTTTCAATTTTTGAGCCAGCATTCAGAGTTATCTTGTGTTGGGCTACATGCCCACATTGGCTCACAGATTTTTGAACTAGAACCGCACCATGATTTGGCGGCAGTAATGGTGCAGTGGTTGCTCAAAGCAACTCATTATGGTTTACCGATCGCAATTTTGAATATTGGTGGCGGGTTAGGGATTTGCTACACCGAATCAGATGATCCCCCTAGCATTGAAGCCTGGGTAAAAACAGTATCAGAAGCGATCGCCCAAGCCTGTGATGCCCATCAGGTGCCTTATCCAAAACTCATTTCCGAACCAGGGCGATCGCTGATTGGCTCTGCCTGCGTCACGGCTTATACGCTAGGCGCGCAAAAAGTCATTCCGAACGTTCGGACTTACTGGTCAGTTGATGGCGGTATGTCGGATAATCCTCGTCCCATCACCTACCAATCGGTGTATCGGGCAGTGATTGCCAATCGCATGTCTACCCCGCTCACCGAAACGATTACGATCGCCGGAAAACATTGCGAATCGGGCGATGTGCTGATTAAAGATGCCAAATTAGCAGCAGCAGAACCGGGAGATGCTCTCGTCATTCCTGCAACAGGAGCTTACAATTACAGCATGTCATCCAACTACAATCGCATTCCTCGTCCAGCCGCAGTACTGGTCAACAGTGGCGAAGCAAACTTGATCCTACAGCGCGAAACCTATGACGACCTGATTCGTCAGGATCGGTTGCCGGAACGGTTACGACAAGGGAGCGATCGAGGCTTAGAGTGAATAGTCTCACTGTCTAGCACGGCATGACCTTAAACGGCGAAAGGTTCAACCAGATCAATGGGAGATTTGTGGAAGCAATGGCTGGCGAACCCTAGTTGGACAAAACCCTTATGCTTTTTAGCCTTCCAAAACCTGCTCACCAGATTTTTGCCTGAAAATATTGCTGAAGCGGTCTGGTCACTATTGGATGTTGGGTTGGTCGTCACCCTAACCTATATGATGCTAGTCATCATTGGGGAACGGCGGACTCTTTGGATGGTGCGGGGATTTATTGTTTTGATGCTGGCGGCTGCCACTAGCACACGCTTGGAGCTAAAGCTTCTTAGCTTTGTGTTAAATAATTTAGTGGTTGGTTCAGCCGTCGCAATGGCATTCATTCTGCAATCGGAATTTCGTCGTTTTTTAGAGCAGTTGGGTCGAGGTCAGCTTTTACAACTCATTCAGCCTTATCAGCGGAGCGCCCACAAGTCTACTGATACGGTAGACGAACTGGTTGATGCAGTAAAGGAACTCTCTCAAAATCGTACAGGCGCATTGATGATTATTGAAACCGCCAGCCCCATTGATGAACGCGATTTTTCGGTGCCAGGAGTGCGCCTCAATGCAGAAGTCTCAAAAGAGCTTTTACAAACAATTTTTCAGACCAGTACGCTATTACATGATGGAGCAGTGCTGATTCGCGATACCCGAGTTGTGGCAGCAGGCGTGATTTTACCGTTGTCTGAACGCGCCGCTTCCCGTCAGTTGGGCACTCGGCACCGGGCAGCTATGGGGATTACAGAACGGGTCGAAAATTGCATTTGTGTCGTTGTATCTGAAGAAACAGGCTCTATTTCCCTAGCGGAACGGGGAATGCTAAATCGTCCTTTGACGAGCAGTAAACTAAAGGAGCTTTTGGATGCGCGTTTATCTCAATCTGTCGATCGCGAAGCAGTTGCCCCTAATTTGGGAACCATGGGTCGCCAACTCGCTGCTAATTCATGGTCGCTAGTGAAACAAGTAATACCATGGCATAAACATAAAAAGTAGATAAAGACTGGATAGGCGATACACCCAAATCTTCCTAGCCTGAGCTTCACTGGACTTAGGGCACAATCGAATCTGGAGAAACCATGACTGCACACTCAGTTGCCTTACAAAAGTTGCCTGCTGATCTTCTACAAGAACGCCTACCCAAACATGTTGCTGTGATTATGGATGGCAATGGTCGTTGGGCAAAGCAGCGCGGAATGCCTAGGATTCGTGGGCACCAACGGGGAGCAGATGTTTTAAAGGAATTACTTCGCTGTTGTAAAGATTGGGGGATTCAAGCGCTGACGGTCTACTCCTTTTCAACCGAAAATTGGGGACGACCATTGGAAGAGGTTGAATTTTTGATGACGCTGTATGAACGGGTGCTGCGACGAGAATTGGAAGAACTCATCCGTGCAGATGTCAGAATTCGGTTTGCCGGGGATTTGAGTGCATTGCCTGAGGTGCTGCGTAATCGAATTGATCAAGCGGTGGTAGCGACTCAAAATAATCAGGGCATTCAGTTTACGGTTGCGAAAAATTATGGGGGACGGCAGGAGATTGTGCAGGCATGTCGGGCGATCGCTCAAAAAGTTCAGCAAGGGTTGATTGATCCAGAACACATTGATGAAGCACAGTTTGAGCGCCATCTTTATACCGCTGGGATTTGTGACCCAGATCTACTGATTCGCACGAGCGGCGAAATGCGCCTCAGCAACTTCCTACTTTGGCAAATGGCGTATAGCGAGATTTATGTGACAGATACGCTGTGGCCCGACTTCGATCGCGCTCAATTTCATTATGCTCTGCGCGACTATCAACAGCGCGAACGCCGCTTTGGAAAATTGTGAGCCATTTAAGAAATCAAGAATCAACCCATGATTGACGTTGTTAATGCAGAGCTTGATACGCCTGATCACGCGAATGCCGTAGTTCAATTGCTGAATGAGTATGCGCTTGATCCCATGGGAGGCGGTAAAGGTCTATCCGAGTATGTCAAAGCCAATCTTCCAAGTGAACTTGCCAATTAACCCCCTATTTGAACCCTGCCTTAACCATTAAGGATAAGCCGGAGAGAGGGCTGCATCGGTTTGGCTAGCACTGGCACCGGAATAAACCAAACCGCGCTGCATATCTAGCGTGATGATCTCGCCTTCCCGAATTGCGGAAGTAGCATCCTTCACGCCCACGATTACTGGAATTCCTAGCCTTAACCCAATGACAGCAGCATGGCTAGTTAAACTGCCATCTTCTGTAATGATTCCAGAGGCTTTTCGTACCGCTTCAATTAAATCGGCGCTAGTGCTAGACGCTACCAAAATTTCCCCTGAGTTAAAAGTGCTGGCTTCAAAACCATTGTGCAAAATTCTGGCTCTACCGCTAACCGAGCCACCTTGCCCAATGCCGATGCCTTTGCCGCGCACAGCGGTTACCACTTCCACCTTCACTAAATCTGTGGAGCCAGAAACACCCTGGAGTGTTCCCGCTGTCATCACCACCAAATCTCCTTCCTGTAGCAGTTGGTTTTCTTGGGCAACACTGACGGCTGCCTGAAAAGTTTGTCCGGTTGAAGGCAAATCCAAAACGAGCAGCGGTTTTACGCCCCAGACTAGTTGCAGTTGTCGCGCCACGTCTACATGGGGAGTAACTGCCAAAATTGGTTTTTGGGGACGAAACTTGGAAACATTGCGAGCCGTTGCGCCACTTTTGGTTAGAGTCATGATGGCAGCCGCATCCAGTTGTCCGGCAATCCGTGCGACTGCTTGACTGATCGCATTGGGAATCGATCGCCCGCTGTCGGTCATCTGCCGAATCGGTGGCTCTTGCTCCATCCGTAGGGCAATCTGCGCCATGGTTTTTACCGCTTCGATCGGGTATTTGCCCACCGCCGTTTCATTCGAGAGCATAATCGCATCGGTGCCATCTAAAATCGCATTTGCCACATCTGAAACTTCGGCACGAGTCGGACGGGGACTATGTACCATGCTGTCAAGCATTTGGGTGGCGGTAATCACTGGAATGCCGCGTCGATTTGCTGTGGCAATCAGGCGCTTTTGCAAAATGGGCACATCTTCAGCAGGCAGTTCCACACCCAGATCCCCCCGTGCCACCATCACGCCATCGCTAATGGAAAGGATAGATTCCATTTCCTCGATCGCTTCATGCTTCTCAATCTTGACGATCACAGGCACTTGCTTTCCGGCGGCAGAAATTAGCTCCTTAATTTCCAGTACATCTTGCGGATTGCGAACAAAGCTAAGCGCAACCCAATCTACGCCTTGGTCTAACCCGAAAGTCAGGTCTTTGCGGTCTTTGTCGGTGATTGCCTTGATGGATAAATATACGCCAGGAAAGTTTACGCCTTTGTTATTGGAAAGTACGCCACCGACTATGACCTGACAGTGCAGTTCACCTGCCGATCGCTTCACTTCTTCCACGCGCATTTCCACTCTGCCGTCATCTAGCAAAATCGTGGCACCTTCAGGCACTTCATCGGCGAGGGGTTCGTAGGTGACGCAATTCATGGTTTGGTTTCCCATCATTAAATTGCTGGTGAGAATGTAGCGATCGCCCGTTTTTAAGACAATGGAGCCATCCTCAAAGCGTCCCAGTCGGATTTTTGGACCCTGCAAATCTTGCAAGATTCCTACCGGTTGATTCAACTCAAAGGAGATTTGCCGAATCAACCGAACGCTACGCTGATGGTCGTCGTGGGTGCCATGAGAAAAATTGAGTCGGAGAGTGGTCGCCCCAGCCTCAATCAGCGATCGCAGCACTTCCGGGCTGCTTGTTGCGGGACCAATCGTTGCAACAATCTTCGTTCGGCGCTGGGATGCTTGCAATTGCATGGATGGCTGTGAGGGTAAGGATTACTGAAAACTCAAATACTTTGATTTTGGGACGCTTTATTAAAATGTCTCCCTTGAGGCATAGGAGCAATAGCGAAAAGGGTTGGGAAAGAGAGCATTTGAAGTCAGCAAGGGGATACTATCACGTTATTGGCATATTATTGGGGCAATTCAATCTGCCATTCTTGCAGCGCGATCGCGATCCCGTGGCGTAACTCTGGGGAAATCTCTTGGCTATTCTGTAATTCTTCAAGCTTCTGATGGGTTTGTTGGGGCTGAATCTGCTTCAGTGCCGCGATCGCGTGGAGCCTCACTGCCATATCCTGATTTGCCAAAAGCTGGATCAATGGCTCGATCGCGATAGGGTGCTGGAGTTGACCGAGTGCCAGCGCGATTGCTTGCTGAATGCGGGGATCATGAGCAAATTTTGTTAAAGATTGCCCTAGGGCTTGAGCGGCTGAGTTTTTCACAGTGGGATCAGTCCACCGTCCTAAGGCGATCGCGCTTTCTTGATAAACCTCAGCTACATGACGACTTGGATGGTCTAGCAGAGTTTCTAGGGCGTTGAATGCCGATGGTGTACCAATTCGTGCCAGAGATCGAACGCTGTCGATTTGCAGGGTTGCGGGGGTATTAGCGGCGACAATTGTGCGGCTGAGGGCATCGACTGCTGCATTGGTGCCGATTCGTCCAAGGGCGATCGCAGCTTGTTGGCAAACGCCGATATTTAGATCCCATAGGCGATCGACGAAGCGGCTTACCAAATCTAAACTCTCGGTCAGATCGGTGCGAACGGCTAATCCGGCGATCGCCGCGCGGCGAACAGACGCAGATGGATCGCTTAAAGCTTGGATTAAAATCGGTGGTACTTGGGGATCATGGAAACTACCCAGCGCCTCAATGGTCACTGCCCGAATAGTGGGATCATCATCTTGCGCTACGGTGAGCAAGGGCGAGATCGTGGCAGAATGGCGAATCTGCGTTAAGGCTTGAACAGCAAGTAAGCGGGTTTGAGATGCCCTCAATAGATCGCTTAAGGGGGCGATCGCATCAGTACTAAAGGTTGCCAAGACCTCAGATGCCATAGTGCTAAGGTCATCTTCGTCAGAATTTAATAGTTCCACTAATGCTTGAATTGCAGCAGGATGATGGGCTTTTCCTAAAAGGCGTACTGCAAACCAACGAGTGTCTAATTCTTCGTCATCATCTTTGACCAAGTTGATCAATGGCAAAATTGCCGCATCTCCAAAGCCGGAAAATACTTTAGCAATATCCCAGCGGTCTTGAAAGTCGCCGGATCTCAGCGCTGCGATCGCGAGACTAACCAACACAGCCGTTTCGTCGAGTGATAATTGTGCCCAGTCGCCTGCATGATACTGCTGCTGTAGCGCTTGAGTCACGGCAGCCCAGTCGCCTTGCTGGGCAATGTTTTGTAACTGACTGACCCAACTCGCCATAAATAGCGACCTTATCGCTTTCCTAAAAAGCTGAAGGCACGAAACTTGTGCGCCTGTATTTCGATGCGTTTTGCTAGGCGATCGCAGACTAAATGACAGAGTTCAAAAATCAGTTCATCTTCCACTTTGTAATATGCCAGCGTTCCTTCACTGCGTCGGCTTAATATGCCTGCTTGCACCATGACCTTCAAATGCTTAGAAACATTTGCTTGACTGGTATCCATTGCTTCAACCAAATCCTGCACACATTTTTCACCATCTCGAAGCAAGTTCAATATTCTGAGACGGGTGGGTTCACTTAAGACACTGAAGTAAGCAGCCAGTTGTTGAACAACTTCTGGCGGAACCGGCTGGGAAGAGTTCATGAGCAATTATGAAACGACTTGAGGAGCATTGATCCCCAGATTTTAACGAGTCACTCGGAACACCGCAAGGGAGGAAAATAACCTTAATTAAACTTTATGAGAACTTTACGGGTATCCATTTATCCCAAAGCTACTTATGGGTCATGGATTCACCCGCATTAGTGGCTGATTATATTCCACTGGCTCTCCATTTTGAACCAATATTTCAATAATCTCTCCCGTTACTTCTGCCTCAATTTCATTCATCAGTTTCATTGCCTCAATGATACACACGGTTTGCCCCGACCGAATGCGATCGCCCGTTTCCACAAAGGGCAGTTCATCCGGCGCAGGGGAGCGGTAGAACGTCCCGACCATGGGAGACAAAATTTCGAGATAGCGGCGATCGCTGTTGGGGGGCAGCGTCACAGTTGTTGAGGGGGATGGTGCAACATCTGAAGACTTAGCATCCCCTCCTGCCATTGCCGATGGTGAAGATGAGAACACTAGCTCAGGAGTGCCCATCCGGGTAGACCCTGCCAGCAGTTGTTCATCTCCGCGCAAGCCTCGGCGGATAACCAACTCAAAATCGGAGCTTTTTAGCGTTAACTCTGCAATATCCGTCTGGTTAATCGCGGCTAGCAGTTCACGGAGTTCATTCAAATTCAGCGACACAGTGCGTGCAAACCTCTTAGATAGGGGCTAGAAATGATCGGGACTCAAAATTTCAATTCACCTTACTCGCGTCCCAAATAGCTATCCGTGCGAGTATCAATTTTGATGCGTTCGCCCGTCGTAATAAACAAAGGCACCATGACTTGGGCACCCGTTTCCACTATGGCAGGCTTGTTTCCACCCGTGGCGGTATCTCCTTTGAAGCCTGGATCCGTTTGGGTAACTTCCAGCACTACAGAATTGGGCAGTTCCACTTCCATAATTTTCTCACCCCAGCGAACCACGTTCACTTCCATGCCTTCTTTAAGATACTTAACGCGATCGCCAATTTGGGCAACACTTAACTGAGTTTCCTCATAGCTTTCCATATCCATAAAGACAAAGCTATCGCCATCTTTATAGGTATATTGCATCGTTGCTTTATCCAAATTGGCTTGAGGCAGCGTTTCGCCCGCTCGAAACGTTTTTTCTACCACACTACCCGTCTGCACATTCTTTAGCTTGGTACGAACAAAAGCGGCTCCCTTTCCTGGCTTGACATGGAGAAACTCCACCACTCGCCAGACATTACCGTCCAGTTCAATACTCACGCCCGGTCGAAAATCATTACTGGAAATCATTGGTCTAGAGCTTTAGCAAATAATGATTGGCAATTCATTTTACCGCTCAGATGAGCGCAATCAATCAATCCCGCTAAACGAACCTCAGCAAAACTAATTTATCCCCGCGATCGCCAGAACGATCGCCAAACATCCATCAGCATTTTCAGCGTCGCCCTATGGCAAAATAATAGATTGAGACGGCTAGTCTAAGCGCTCAACCGTTGTGCCAATTTAGCGAGCAGTAGACATGCAATACCCTGGAATAAATCTCCTGAAGCACTGGTTAAAAATGGGGCTGAACCTGCTCCTGCTAGTGAGCTTTGCGATCGGGCTAAGCGCTGCCAAGCCGATTCAAATTAGTCGCTTACCTGCGGGTAATGCCATCACTGACGGCAATGCTTTGTTACGGTACGCCTTACCCATCGACAATACTGCAATCCGAGATCTGCAAGACAGTTTGGAAGATATTGCTGGAAAGCTGCGATCACAAAGTCGGTGGGGCGCGATTACAGGCGATATTAGCCGCGCTACGCGCATTGCCAGCGATAAACAGGCGGCAATTTTGGCAAGTATTCCCAGCGACCAACAGCCCACCGCGATCGCCTTGCTCGACCAGATCAAAACCGCTTTACCCGATCTGCAAGCCGCAAATGAAGCAAAAGATCGATCTCAGGTCATGACTGAACGAGCCAAAGTCCTAAATTTGGTCGGACAAATTGAAGAACTCATGGTGCAGCAGTTTCCTTATGAGGTTCCTGAAACCTATCGCAATCTGCCTCAGCTAAAAGGACGCGCAAAGGTGGAATTTACCACCAACAAAGGCAAAATTATTTCAGTGATTGATGGCTATAGCGCCCCTGTGACCGCTGGCAACTTTATCGATTTAGTCCAGCGGGGTTTTTATAACGGGCTGCCCTTTACCCGTGCAGAAGAATCCTATGTGCTGCAAGTGGGCGATCCCCCCGGAGCGGAAGTTGGTTTTGTTGATCCTAAAACTAAGCAATACCGAGCGATTCCCTTGGAAGTCAAAGTCAAAGCTGATCTGGTTCCCGTTTATGGCATCACCTTAGAAGATGCGGGACGGTTCCGCGAACAGCCTGTGTTACCGTTCTCTGCCTATGGCGCAATGGCGTTGGCGCGTCCGGATACCGATCCAAATGGCGGCTCCTCTCAGTTTTTCTTCTTTCTATTCGACTCTGAGCTAACTCCCGCCGGGGCAAATTTGCTGGATGGACGCTATGCCATTTTTGGCTTTGTGGTAGAAGGCAAAGAAGTACTGAAGGAACTTCGGGCAGGCGATAAGATTGAATCTGCCAAGGTGATTGAAGGCTTAGACAAGTTTCAGGAGCCTACTTAAAGTCCATAATCGACAATCAGCGTTTTAACGTTGTGGGTGGCGACAAAGTCTGCGACGGTTTCAATCCCGGTTTGGTTCAGCAGACCGAGACAGCCAATAGTTCCCGATCCCCCTGGAATCATGCGATCGGCATCGCGATGAATGCCAATGCCGCTGCGGGATGTGGCAAACTGCGGGGTTACTGGAATAAATGTCTTTCCCATGGCGAATGGCAGTCCTGCACGCCGATCCACCTGCCCGATCGCATAAATTCCTTGAGGTAATGGTTCCCGCGAACCCGCTTTCGATTCACGCCCGACTCGAAAAGCTTGCTTCCGAGGCTTGCCAGACACCGCTTGAAGGCGTTCTAGCACTTCGCCGCCGCGCACCAAATCCACATTGAGAATGCGTTCTCCAGTATCGGTAAATTTAGAACTGAGGGTGACCCGCAGCAAAGTTTCTTTAGGCTGCACCCAGCTTATTTTCGGGTTTGGACTGTCTGCATAGTTTGGACTGTCTGCATAGGCTGAAGATGCCAATGGCAAAACTCCACCAATGAAACCAACCGCGATCGCCCCTAGTAATCTCTTCATCTTCATCCCTTGAAAACTCCGACGGTGAATAAAAATCCGCAGCACAATCTTTTGCTTTTGGTCAACTCCAAGCCAGCAAAATAGAACGTTCTGGTATTGGTCTATGGGTGAAAAATCCATAAACCAGAAAGATAGAAGAACCCTGTTATTGAGAAAAAGCTGAATAGCAGCCGACTTGCTTTCGGTGTCGGTGCCGTGATATTCACTACAGTCTGCCTCTGCAACTTTCCGTAGACATGACTCTCAATCTGTGCTGTAAAACTATCGAACTGAACTGTGAGTTTTATGCGAGGGGGCAGGAGGCAAGGGGCAATTCATCATTCGTCATTCGTCACTCGCCATTCATCATTCGCTATTCGTAATTTCCCATTCCTTTCTCGCCTAAAATTGGTGGGAGAAGCGATTCAGGATAAGCCGACCGTGGGATTCAAAATTGGTTTGTTGGGGTTGGGAACCGTGGGCACTGGAACGGCACAAATTCTGCTAAATCCAGTGCAGCGTCACCCATTGGTGGCAGAGTTGGAACTGTATCGGGTGGGAGTGCGATCGCTCGATAAGCCCCGTGCCGTGGATTTACCCGCCGATAGATTCACTACCGACCTGGAAAGCATTGTCACCGATCCGGCGGTGGATATTGTAGTAGAAGTCATCGGCGGATTAGAGCCTGCGCGATCGCTGATGCTAACCGCGATCGCCCATGGAAAGCATGTCGTAACGGCAAACAAAGCCGCGATCGCCCGCTTTGGCGATGAAATTTTTACCGCAGCCACGGAAGCAGGAGTCTACGTCTTGCTGGAAGCAGCAGTGGGCGGCGGCATTCCGGTGATTGAGCCACTCAAGCAATCCCTCTGCGCCAACCGGATTCATACGGTGATGGGCATTGTCAACGGCACCACAAACTACATCCTGACGCGGATGCAAACCGAGGGCGGCGACTTTGCCGATATTTTGGCGGATGCCCAACAGTTAGGCTATGCCGAAGCTGACCCCACTGCCGATGTAGACGGACTCGATGCTGCCGACAAAATCGCGATTTTGGCATCCTTGGCGTTTGGTGGACGGATCAAATTGCCAGAGGTGCATTGTGAAGGCATTCGTCAGGTAAGCGCGGCGGATATTGCCTATGCTGACAAGCTCGGTTTTGTGATCAAACTACTGGCAGTCGCGAAACGCACTCCTCAAATAGCCCCAGACGACCCGGAACACCTTCAAGTGCGAGTGCATCCAACCCTCATTCCCAAAATTCACCCACTTGCCAGCGTTAATGATGTCAACAACGCAATTTTGATTGAAGGTGATCCAGTTGGACAGGTGATGTTTTTTGGTCCTGGTGCAGGTGCGGGACCCACTGCCAGCGCGGTCGTGTCGGATATTTTGAATATTGCTGCAATTTTGACGGTGGGACGTGGCAGCCAAACCTCGCTAGAGGGTAAAGCATTACTTGATCCGCTGCTGGCGTGTTCGCATCAACATTATTGCGCGATCGCCCCCATGGATGAGCTAATCACCCGCTTCTACGCTCGATTTTCCACTAACGATACTCCCGGCGTGATTGGCAAGCTAGGCACCTGCTTTGGCGATCACAACGTCAGCCTGGAATCAGTGGTGCAAACCGATATCCACGGCGAATCTGCTGAAATTGTCGTTGTTACCCACAACGTGCGCGAAGGCAACTTCCATCAAGCATTGGCTGAAATTCGCGCCATGCCATCTGTCAACCGCGTGGCTAGTGTGTTGAGGGTGTTGTAATAGGGGGAAGATGGAGGCAATGAGAACGTTTTGAGTTTTGAGTTTTGAGTTTTGAGGTTTCCCCTGACACCTGAAACCCGAAGCCCCCTAGTAGCGAGGATAGCCAGAGGGTTGATAGCTGGAGTAATTGGGTTCCAAGGCAAGGCGCGAATTGAGAGTTAGCGTTAGATCCGTGTTGGGCTTTAGGGCGATCGCATCACTGGTTGGTTTTTGACCTAAAAGCAAGCCGCCTGCGGCACCTAACCCCGCACCCAGCAATACTTTACCAACTGTAACTCTGCGTCTACCCGCGATCGCTGAAACCGCTGTAGCCCCTGCGCCCCCAATCCCAGCCCCCTTCAAAATTGCATTGCCATTAATGCCGTTTCCTTCCACGTCTTTAGTCGTCACGATCTCAGAATTGGCATTGATCGCAACCCGGCTACCATTTTGCAAAATCAGGGTATCTGCAACGAACTGCGCTCCGCCATTCACGGGCACAAGCTGACCTCTAACCTCGCTGCCTGCGGGAATCAACAACTCACCGTTGGCAGCACGGATATTTTTAGCCACCGACAGGATTAACGGCTTAGATTCAGTGGGAACCACAACAAATTTATCGGTGCCCAGATAGCGCACGGGAATTCTCGCCCCAGCCGGAATGACAACGCCAGGAGGCTGAGCGGAGGGGAAAAGCTGAGCAACGGTATAAGGGGCTGGAGTGGCAACCGCTGCTGGGGACACGGTGAATGGCGCGATCGCCCCTGCTGTAATTCCGGCGATAACCACCCACGCTGAACCGACCTGCCATCGATTGAGTACTTGCATGATGCCCTCCTACAAAAGTGCTGCTAGACAATGGGTAGACGATACAGGTATAGCAATAGTTCCGTCTTTTTTGAGCGATCGCGGTTTGGAGGTAGCGCGATCGACATCTTGCTAGAAGATTAAGTGATGGGCGATCACATCAATAGCACCAGCTTTCGGTTTTCCGCCACTTGGTTAATTGTTGTCGATCTCGCTCCTAAACAACCCAACTCTCTGGATATAGCGAGTCCCTAGAGTTGTGCAGCTTTTTGACAAAACACCTATCACACTTTCAAAGAGTTGGCTTCATTCACAGCCGACCTCCAGGTTTTAGCTGTAATTCCAAGCTGCGATCGCACAGTAGCAAGAGTTTTATAAGCTTTCTTCAGGCTCTTTTCTGTCCATTCAGAATCCACCAAGTCAATAGTTTCGGGTGGCTTTTGTAGTTTAGAAGGGTTCGTCACTGGAACTGAAATCAGATGCTCAATCAAGTAGTCCAGACGGTGTTCAATTTTGCCCAGCCTTTCCCAAATTGCCGTAAGCGAGATTTCCTGCGGTTGCTCATCGGATGGCATAGAAAGGAACTTTCTCGGTTCTTCTACTCCAGTACTGCCTGGTTCTAAAGCTTCCTGAATTGCCTCAATTGACGTATTGAATAGCTCCTCCTGCGTTTTTGCAGCTTGCAAGATGCCTACTCCGGCATTAAACAAATGATCTTCCATTGCCGATAGATGATCTTCCATTGCTTTGAAGTCTTCATCGGTCAGATCTTGTTCTAAATCCTCGTCCCTAGTTTTATTTGCTTTTCGTTGCATAAGATTATCCTGGATGATTCTCCTCAAGTTGATCAAGCAACAACTTCAATTCTGATGTCAGTTGCGATCGCTCAACAAAACTCATCTTTTGATAAGCCATTACAATTTTTGCTGTGTATTGTGTTAGTAAATCTTGTGTTACTAAGTCTTGAGCATGACTTATCTTTAGCTGCTCATGCTCCACTTTCAACTTTTTATAACCCGTCTTGAGACGTTCAATATCGGTCTGCAACTTCTCTATTCGAGCGTTTCTTTTTTGTTGGTCTAACTTGAGATTCTGATAGGCAGCCTTGAGTTTTTGGTAGGCTGCTTTAATTTTTTGATATCCTTCTCGGAACGCTTCACGCTGCTGGTTGGCGGCAACAACCTGCTCAATCGCAAGTTTCAAGTTGTTTCGTAGGGATTCGTTTTGAGTCCTTAGAGCCTCTAGCTTTTCGCGTAGGCGATTATTATTGGCAATCAAGCCACCCAGTCTACCGATCGCAGAGTTGCGAGATGAAATTGCTTTATCCCGATCCGCGATCGCTTGAGTTTGCTCATCCTGGGAAATTCCCAAATCCTGCATGGCTTGTTCAAGCCGCTCTTGAAAGCTGTGTTTTTCAGTTTTCTCTTGCTCAAGCTTTTCAGCTAGTTCTTCGTTCTCATCTTGTAGTTTGTCTTGTTTTGCCTGTACTTGTTTTAGCTTTTCAGATAGGTCTTTTTTCTCTTGCTCAAGCTTTTCAAATAGTCCTTCTTTGCCACCCTTTAGGCTGTCTTGTTTTGCCTGTACTTGTTTTAGCTTTTCAGATAGGTCTTTTTTCTCTTGCTCAAGCTTGTCAGCTAATTCCTCTTTCTCGTCTTTTTCTGTTTGTAAACGTTGAATATCTTTTTCGGCATTCTCCAACTTTTGCTGAACTTTTCCCAGATTGTAGGCAGATTCTGCGTGGGGTAGGACAACGTTTTGACGGCGATTCAGATCTTTCATAGGAAATGACAACTTTTCTACATCAAGGATGCCCACTTAAAGTGAAGGGTGCCCACTTAAAAAATTTTGTTGATTAGAAAGTTTTTCCAATTTACTTTGCGATCGCCTAACCCTCGTAGCTTTTGGTCTAGTTTGGGAAATATTGTCCTAATTAAGCATTCGTGTTGTGCTATAGTGAAAAACGTTGCCAAAAGCAATACGGGACGCTAGCTCAGTGGTAGAGCATTCGGCTTTTAACCGACTGGTCCTGGGTTCGAATCCCAGGCGTCCCATCCTCAAATCAAATCTCTAACCTTCTGCTAGATTCCATTGGTCTAGCAAAAAAGCATATTCAAACGCGCCTTCCTTCAGACTTTCATAGCGTCCGGATGCGCCACCGTGTCCCGCTCCCATATTGGTTTTCAGCAGTAGAGTGTTAGTGTCAGTTTTGAGGGCGCGTAGTTTCGCTGTCCATTTGGCAGG
The DNA here is from genome assembly GCF_040830845.1 of Sivoneniella epilithica UHCC 1019. Classification (NCBI taxonomy): domain Bacteria; kingdom Bacillati; phylum Cyanobacteriota; class Cyanophyceae; order Leptolyngbyales; family Leptolyngbyaceae; genus Sivoneniella; species Sivoneniella epilithica. The sequence continues at coordinate 38,731 of NZ_JBFPDP010000006.1, read as the reverse complement.
CTCCCAATAGGACACACGAGAATCATTGAGTCCACCCGTGATCAGCAGATTGGGGTAGGCTTTTGCTTGCACGTTGTCATAGGGTGAATAGGCTTTCATGTAGTCGTAGTAAAGCTTGTCGTTAGGATCGCCCCATTCTTCCCGCTCCAAAATCGACAGCGGCAGAGAGTCATCCAAAATGGTGGTGACGACATCCACAAAGGGCACATCAGCGACTACGGCATGAAACAAGTCGGGATGCAGATTGATCACGGCTCCCATTAATAAGCCACCCGCGCTGCCGCCCGAAATCGCCAGGTGATCGGCAGAAGTCCAGCCTTGTTCGATCAGATGTTCGGCGCAGGCGATAAAGTCGGTGAAGGTGTTGGTTTTCTTGAGGAACTTGCCATCTTCATACCAGCGTCGTCCAATTTCTGAGCCGCCGCGAATGTGGGCGATCGCCACCACTGCCCCGCGATCCAACAGCGATAGGCGACTAGATGAAAACCCTGGATCATAGCTGTAGCCATAGGAACCGTAGCCCGTTAACAATAGGGGATTGGTGCCCTTGCGCTCGATCCCTTTTTTGTAAACAATCGAAATCGGCACCTTAGTCCCGTCTGTTGCCGTTGCCATCAGGCGATCGCTGGCATAGTTTTGCCGCTCATATCCACCTAACACAGGCGTTTCCTTTTTTAGCTCCTGTTCGCGGGTATCAAGATGATAATCAAACACCGATCGCGGAGTCACCAGAGAGGTATAGCTGTACCGCAAAATCGCAGTATTGAACTCAGGATTGGCATCTTCGCCGACGCTGTAAGTGGCATCCGGAAAAGCGATCTCGTGTTCTTCACCCGTTGCAATCTGACGAATTCGCACAGTAGGCAATCCGGCTTCCCGCTCGTAGATTACGAGATGGTTGGTAAAAGCGCTCACGCCTTCTAGCAGCACATCCTCGCGATGGGGAATCACTGGCTCCCAGTGCTGTTTGGCGGGAGAGGTCACGGTCGTTTTCATCAGCTTGAAGTTGAGCGCGTCTTCGTTGGTCGTGATATAAAAAACGCTGCTGTGATGCTCCACGGTATATTCAATCCCTGGAGATCGCGGCTGAATCACCTGAAAGTCTCCCGTTGGCTGATTGGCATCGAGAAAATGCACCTCAGAAGTTACCTTACTGCCCAGTTCAAGCAAAATATAGGCTTCACTGCGGGTTTTGCCGATACCCAAAAAGTAAGAATCATCTGGCTCGTGGTAAACCAATACATCGTCTGAGATCGCGCTGCCTAGCGAATGGCGAAACAGCTTAAACGGACGATTGGCAGCATCCAGTTGAGTATAAAACACGGTTTGGTTGTCGTTGCCCCACACTACCCCGTAATAGGTTTCGGGAATCGTTTCTGGATAAAGCTGGCGAGTCGTTAAATCCAAAAAGCAAAGGGTATAGCGCTCAGAGCCAGTCGTATCCGTGGAATATGCCAAAATTTGATGATTCGGGCTGACCGCGAGTGCGCCCAATGTGAAAAACTCATGGTCTGCGGCTAGCTCGTTTTGATCCAGCAACACTTCTTCAGATGCATCTAGACTGCCTTGCTTCCGGCAATAGATGGGATAGGCTTTTCCCGCTTCGGTGCGCGAGTAATAGTAAAAGTCGCCCTTGCGATAAGGCACTGATAAATCGGTTTCCTGAATCCGAGCCAGCATTTCATCATACAAAGCCGTTTGCAGTGCTTCCGTATGCTGCATCATCGCAGTTGTATAGGCATTTTCGGCTTCCAAATAAGCAATCACCTGGGGATCATCGCGATCGCTCAGCCAGTAGTAATCATCCACTCGGCGATCGCCATGAATCGACAAAACATGGGGGCGCTTTTCGGCGCTCGGCGCGTCCAAAGGTGGGTTGCTAGAATAATTCATCTTTAGGGGGTCTAATTAAGGGTGTAAACTTGCACTGTATCTAGTTTCGTAGAGATACCCCATCCGCCTGTATGTAGATGCTGTGTGGATGGATAGCGGAGGGCAATACCCCTATGCAATCATGCCATAGAAACATTCTCAGCCTGGGTAATACCATTTTGAGTTTTGAGTTTTGAGTTTTGAGTTTTGAGTTTTGAGTTTTGAATTGGGCGTTGCTGAATCTAGATATGAAATTCGTAGGGGCAATCCCTTGTGGTTGCCCTTATCCCAGCAAGGGTAGGCACAAGGCGCTACCCCTACAAATGAAAATCATGTCTGCATTCAGCAATGCCTTGAATTGTAGAAGCTTTACTCAGTTACGGTCTCAACTCAAATCTGTCGCATTCTCCATTTGAATTGGTGTAACAGCCAGAGGAATTGTGCATTGAATCCGGGCTTGATTTAGGGATAGTGAGTCTGGCAAAGAAAGAATCTCCAAGTTCCCACCCATGGAAATCAATAGTTTTTCAGCTAACAATCGGATAAAGCTCAGCGAAGGAAAGGACGTGGTTGCCTGCTGCACGATCGCTGCTTTCTCCAAGGTATTTTCCAAAACTGACTCCAACGGCACGATCGCAGGGGGCAAAAATTCTAGCGGTTGATTCCACACAGTCGCAGGGATTGGCTGATCAATCCAAAGCTGAATCGAGTCCGAAGCCACTGTGCCCAGCAGCACGGTAATGCTGCCATCCTCCAAATTTGCGATCGCCCCATCCACTAAATGGATCAGTGCTTGCTGTAATCGACGCGGATCAGCCATCCCATAAAGCACTTCATTTACCGATGGAATATGCAACTGTAAGTTACGATTTTGGGCTTGTAAATGGGTTGCAGTGTAGAGATTCAGCAACAGCATATTGAGTTGCACTGATTGCAGCGCTAGTTCACTAGTGCCATGTTCCACTTTGGCAACATCAATCACATCATCTAGCACCTTCACCATGCGTAATGCTGATTCATTCGCCTGTTTAACAAAATCTCGTTCTTCCTCTGGAGTGTCACACAAATCTGCCAAAATTAACTGCTGCATTCCAATTAGCCCACTCATGGGCGATCGCAGTTCATGGGAAGTTCGCGCCAAAAAACCTCCCTTTAAACGGCTCATCTCCGCTGCCATTTCATATGCCAATTGAAGCGATTGCTGCGACTGAGTTTCTGCGTGAGTAGAGAAGGCAGTTTGATCATTCAGGTCGGAGGCTGCTATTGAGTGAGGCGACGAGGATATAGCCGGACGGCGAATTTGCCAGCCTACTATCACTCCAATCACCAGCCCAATCAGTAGCCATCCTAAATTCATCGACATTTTCTCACTTGCGAAACTCCAGTTTAAACCTTGATCGCAGAGAAAATAAATCCAGCAAATATTAAAAATTTGCCCGCACCTATCGCAGCAATCGCCCTGGAATGAAATCCGGGCTAATATCTCAAGTCCATTAAAATGGACTCAACTCTTTACCCAGTCTTCTTTAGAAGACTTTTGCTATGAGCCAGGAAATTCATTTCTTGGCGGGAGAAACTTGTAATTGAGATTGGTGCAAGATCTCAGGTAGCCGCGATCGCTAAAGTTCTAAACGAACGGCTCCCTGCCGCAAAACCTCCCAGCCGCCACCATTCCAGCGAATTACGGTAGATGGAATTCCTGAAGCCGTCAGCGAAACCTGTCCGGCAATCCGCTGACTCTCATGGGGTGAGAGGGTCAGGACAGTTGGGAATTGAGCTTCAATCTCGCTGATTGTTTCTAGCGGTGGTTGCCCAGACAGGTTAGCGCTAGTGGTTGCCAGGGCACCCGTTTGAGCCAAAATCGCCTGAGCGATCGCATGATCAGGGACGCGCACCCCAATCGTTGTGAGATGGTGAGGATTCATCACCGGGGGAACGCGATCGCTCGCAGGTAGCACCAACGTCAACGCCCCTGGCAAATATCGGTTAGCGACTTTTTCCCAGGAATGCCGTTCTGTTTCAGTGCCTTTCACATAGTCCCAAAGATCTGTCATCGTTGCCGCCATTAAAATGAGTGGTTTATCCAAACTGCGCTGCTTAGCCACATAGATGAGCGCTGCTTGAGCAGGCTGAGCCGCCAAAGCAGGAACTGTATCCGTTGGGAAACTGGCTAAATGTGACCCGGCAGAAACGTGGGTCGTCAATTCATCTAAAGAAGCCTGGGGCATAAGACTAAATGAGGGAGATGTGTTTGACAGAAATAGTTCGTTCTGACCAATTTATGGGTAATTTATGGGTTGATACCTGCTTAATCAGCGTGTTTTTGCAAGCTGTATTCAAGCTACTACCGTTTTATAGGCGATTAGACTAAGGTAGCTTTAAGCGAACTTGTTAAATAACGCGATGTGCGACTATCCCAATAGCCCTCACCCTAAATTCCTCTTCCAGAGCGGGAGAGAGACTTTGAGAAATCTTGCTCTCCTTCTCCTGCCTTGGGTAGAAGGGGATGAGGGATGACTTTAGTTGCACATCAGGTTAAATAAGCTTTTAGGGTTTGCTACCGCATAGAATTTTACATTGTGAAAAGCTGTGAAGATATAGAAAACTTCTCTGGGGATAATATGGGGCTGAGTCATATCCCCAACCTGCGCCAATATTGCCGCGATGAGGCTGCATTTAATGAATTGCAGCGGATATTTTTGTCTGCGAAAACGGAACACTATCATCTGCAAGCTCATTTCAAGAAAATTCAGCAGCAACAGCAAGCGCAGTTGGATCAGCTTTGCTTTCAAGCCTCTCTACTCGATCAAGTTTGCAATGCAATTATTGCGACCGATTTACATGGGGGCATTACCCATTGGAACAGTTATGCTGAAAAACTTTACCAGTGGCAAGCAGCAGAGGTTTTAGGTAAGGAGATTCTGGCGATATTGAAACCTATGCAGGGTCAGGCAAAGGGGCAAACGATCGCCCGCCAAATGGTCAGTCAGGTATTTAAGTCGGATTTGTGGGAAGGGGAACTCATTCTGTGTCGCAAAGATGGTTCTCAGTTTTGGGCAGAGGCAAAAAATACAGTGCTGCGAGACGATCGCGATCGCCCGATTGGTTTCGTCGGTATTTCTGTCGATATTACCGAGCGCAAGCAAACCCAAGCAGCCCTGACCCATCAAGCGGCTGTTTTGCAGTCCCAAGCGAAATATCGCAGCATTTTTGAAAATGCCACGGAAGGAATTTTTCAAACGTCACCAGAGGGGCATTACCTCAGCGCTAATTATGCCCTGGCGAGTCTTTATGGATACTCGTCACCCAAGGAACTGATTGCTGATTTAAAGACGATTGAGCATCAACTCTATGTTGATCCGACTCGACGGGCTGCGTTTCTAAAAATCATGCAGCAGCAAGGATCGGTTTCTGGGTTTGAGTCCCAGGTCTATCGCCGCGATTCCCGTCAGGATGGGTTGACACATCGCAGCATTATATGGATTTCAGAAAATGCTCACTGTGTTTATGGGACAAGCGGAGAAATTCTTTATTACGAAGGAACCGTTTCTGATATTACGCAACGCAAGCACGCTGAAGAACAATTGCAGCAGCAAGCCGATCGCGATCATTTGCTAGGGGCGATCGCCCTGCGAATTCGCCAATCCTTGGATCTAGAAGAAATTTTGCATCGCACTGTCGATGAAATTCGGCATTTTTTGCAGACCGATCGCGTTTTAGTCTATCGCTTTGATGCCCATCATGGAGTTTTGGTCGCTGCTTCCGTAGATAACGAATGGGCGCTTAGCACTCAGCACAACGCGCATCAAATTTGGTATCAAGGTAATAACGTCCTGCACGAACAGGGGCAAACCTATGTAGTTGACGACATCACTCAGCACTATTTGACCCCAGACTATCTAGCGTTTATGCAGCAAATCCAGGTGAAAGCCAAGTTAGTGGTTCCGCTTTCCCAAGGTGACCAGCTTTGGGGAGTTTTAGCGGTGCATCACTGTCGGGCAACCCGCCAATGGCAGTCCTTTGAAATTGACTTGGTGCAAAAACTAGCGGTGCAAGTGGCGATCGCCATTCAGCAAGCCCAACTCTTTAGCCAGTTGCAGCACCAAGCCCAACGAGAACAGGTGCTAAACCAACTGAGTCAAGCAGTCAACTCTAGCCGAGACCCGGGTCATATTTTGCAAGAAATTGTTGATCGCACCGGCGAAAGTTTCCAGGTCGATCGCGTATTGATGTTCACGATTAGCGACCTAATTCGGGTTCGCAATGAATGGCTTGCCAACCCAATAATTCCCTCTCTAATCAACCAAACATTTACCCTTTCAGACTGGGCTGACTTAGCAGACCCCAACTCAGATTTTAATCAAGGTCGGGCATTTTATGTAATCGATATGGCTCAATTGACTGCAACACCGGGGCGACAAACTCAAGTGAATGAGGGTCAAACCCTATCCGTGTTGTGTGCGCCAATTTTCATTCGTGAAAAACTGTTTGGAGCGCTTAGTCTACACACTACAACCTGCTATCGCACCTTCACCTTAGAGGAAGTGCAGTTTTTGCAACGGATTGCTGACCAAACCGCGATCGCCCTCTACAATGCCCAAAGCTACGAATATCTAGAACAACTCGTTCAGCAACGCACTCAAGAATTAGACCAAGAAAAACGAGTTTCCGAGGCAGCAAATCGCGCTAAAACCGATTTCTTGGCGACCATGAGCCACGAACTCCGCACTCCGCTCAACGCCGTTTTGGGCTTATCCCAAGTGTTGCAGCGAGAAATTTTTGGCAGCCTCAGCGCCAAGCAGCTTGAATACATCAACCATATTCACAGTAGCGGCGAACATTTACTAACCTTAATCAACGACATTTTAGATCTGGCAAAAGTTGAAGCTGGGCGAGAAACTCTCATGCCAAAGGTTTTAGCGGCTCATGATCTCTGCCGCTATTGCCTGACCATGGTGCAAGAACAAGCGACTCTGCAAGGATTGCAATTAGTTAGCCAATTGGATGCTGACGCTAAATTTTGCACTGCCGATGAGCGACGACTCAAACAAATGTTGCTGAATCTGCTCTCCAATGCGGTTAAATTTACGCCGGCTGGCACTGTTTCTTTAAGGGTGCATAAACAGCCTCAAGGAATTTCATTTATCGTTGCTGATACGGGTATTGGCATTCCTGCCGACAAACTCAATCTTTTATTCCAGCCTTTTAGCCAACTGGATAGCCAACTCACTCGTCAATATGCTGGAACTGGATTAGGACTGGCACTCACGCGCAAATTAGCACGGCTTCATGGTGGTGATATAACTGTTTCATCGGTGTTAGGTGTGGGTAGTAAATTTACGTTGTTTTTGCCCGATGTGCCAATCGCAGCCCCTCCGCGATCGCCGTCTCTTACCCTTAATCCATCAACCTGCCAACCTCAACAATCCACAGGGCGGATTTTGCTCGTTGAAGATGATGGAGTTAGCGCAACTTTGCTGCAAGATTACCTGAAAGCGATCGGCTATCAGGTAGACGCGATCGGCGATGGTGAAAACTTTCTAGCGCGAGTCCGATGCTCTAGCCCAAACTTGATATTGATGGATGTACAGCTATCGCGAACCCTCTCAGGACTTGATCTACTCAAGCAACTTCGGGCTGAATCGGATCTACACGATCTTCCTGTGATTATCGTAACTGCGATGGCAATGGCAGGCGATCGCGAAAACTTTTTGTCTCAGGGTGCCACTGATTATCTGAGTAAACCACTCGATATCGTTCAGCTTGAATTGATGCTGATCAAGTATCTATAAGTTGTCAATAACTTTTGATTTTGAATCAATCTATTCCAATAAATACGCGATGTGCGACTTTCCCAATAGCCCTCACCCTAAATCCCTCTCGCTCTGGGAGAGGGACTTTGAAACATTCTTCCTCCCTTTCTCCTGCGTTAAGAGAAGGGGCTGACTTTAGTTGCACATTAGGGTATGTTACTTTTTTCTAACACTGGAGAGGCTGCGATCGCTTCTTCCCCAGTTTCCGCATCCAGTAGCGCATTTTCCTCGGCATCGGAAGCAGGCACCAGCGCCACTGCCACAATCTCATCATCTTCATCCAACCGCTGTAAGCGAACCCCAGAAGCCGCGCGAGATTGACAAGAAATGGCGTTGATCGCTTGGCGAATGATGATGCCACGATTGGTAATCAGCATCAACTCTTCACCTTCATGGACGATTCGCAACGATGCCATATGGTCGCCAGGTTTGCGAAACTTGGTTGCCACGATGCCCATGCCCGCCCGATTTTGTAAACGGAACTGGGTCACAGGCACCCGTTTACCATAGCCAAAGGCAGTCACCGTCAGAATCCAAGGACCAGAAGGCGCGACTGCTTCCAAGGTTTCCAAAATTTCTGTTCCCTCGTCACTGCCCCCCTCATCCTCGCCGCCATCGGACTCTAAATCCGCCGCGAGAGTTTCTACAATCTCACTGGGCAAAATATCTAGACCCACTAAACTATCGCCTTGGCGCAGAGCCATTGCCCTGACACCGCGTGTAGCACGACCCAAAGGACGCAGTTGATCGTGGCTTGCTCGAAAGTGAATCGATTTACCGAACTGAGAGCCGATTAAAATCGTGTCTTCGGCACGGGCACGACGCACCCATCGCAGTTGATCGGCTTCTTCCAAAGAAATGGCAATCAATCCATTGGCGCGAATATTCTTAAACGCCGAGAGCGCCGTTTTTTTGATGTAGCCCTTATTTGTCAGCATCACCAAATATTCATCGTCGCTGAACTCACTCACCGGGATGATCGAGGTGATTTTTTCGTTGTGAGGAATGGGCAATAGCTGCACAATGGCAGTGCCACGGGCAGTCCGAGAACTGACCGGAATCTGATAGGCTCGCAGGCAGTAAACCACGCCGCGATCGCTAAAAAACAGAATACTATCGTGATCACGGCAGGCGAGAAACTGTTCCACCCCATCATCATCTTTCATCCGGGTGCCCGACTTGCCTCGCGTTGCCCGATTTTGAGACTCAAACGTGTTGACGGGCATCCGTTTGATGTAGCCCTGCTCGGTCAGCAAAATTACCGCCCGTTCGTTGGCAATCAAATCCGCATCCATGATTTCGTCTTCAGACTGCTCAATTATCGTGCGGCGGGGTGTAGCATGAGCCGCCTTAATTGCAGCCAATTCTGTTTCAATAATCGTTAGAATGCGTTCTCGACGTGCCAAAATATCTCGCAAGTCCGCAATTTGGGTTTGCAGATCATCGTGCTCCTGCTGAATCTTATCGGCTTCTAGGGCAGTGAGGCGGCGGAGTTGCATTTGCAAAATGGCATCCCCCTGAACGTCTGATAGCCCAAACCGTTCAATCAACTCCAATCGCGCAGTGGGGGCATCAGCGGCACCGCGAATCAGGTTAATGATGGCATCTAGATTCACCAATGCAATCAGCAGCCCTTGCAAGATGTGATCCCGATCTTCCGCTTTTCGCAGTTGATATTGTGTGCGACGGGTAATCGTGATGATGCGGAAATCTAGGAAAACAGAGAGAAACTGCTTGAGGCTGAGCAGTTGCGGATAGGCATCCACCAGCGCCAGCATATTTGCCCCGAAGTTTGCCTGGAGGGGGGTTTGCTTGTAGAGATTATTCAGGACAACGCGGGGATAGGCATCGCGACGAAGTTCGATGACAATTCGCATCCCGTCGCGATCGCTCTCATCTCGAATATCCGAAATCCCTTCTAGGCGGCGCTCATTCACCATTTCCGCAATTTTTTCAATCAGCGCAGCTTTGTTGGTTTGGTAGGGTAGCTCGGTGATGATGATGGCTTCGCGATCTGGTCTGCCGCGATGTTCAATGGTTTCAATATTGGCAACCCCGCGCATGATCACAGAACCGCGCCCAGTATTGTAGGCTTCGCGAATCCCGGTTAGACCGAGAATCTGACCGCCCGTGGGAAAGTCGGGTCCAGGAATGTAGTGCATCAACTCCTGCACGGTGATGTCGGGATTGTGAATCAGAGCTACTAGCCCATCAATCAGTTCGCCCAAATTGTGCGGCGGAATGTTGGTCGCCATGCCAACGGCAATGCCAGACGATCCATTCAGCAAAAGCTGAGGAATGCGAGATGGCAAAACTAGCGGTTCTTGCTGAGAGCCGTCGAAGTTATCGCCAAAATCGACCGTTTCTGATTCAATGTCTTGCAGCAGGGCATCCCGCGTTAGAGGGCGTAGGCGACACTCGGTATATCGCATAGCGGCGGGTGGATCGTTATCAATCGAGCCGAAGTTGCCATGACCATCAATTAGGGGCGATCGCATGGAAAAATCCTGCGCCATCCGCACCAAGGCATCGTAAACCGCCGTATCGCCGTGGGGATGGTATTTACCTAGCACTTCCCCCACGACACGGGCGCACTTTCTAAAGGGGCGATCGGGTGCCAACCCCAATTCGTGCATGGCATACAAAATTCGACGGTGGACGGGCTTCAATCCGTCTCTGGCATCGGGGAGCGCTCGCCCGACAATCACGCTCATGGCGTATTCCAGGTAAGACCGCTGCATCTCGTTTCGTAAATCTGTGGGGACGATGCGATCTTGAGGCGGCTCCTGGGAAAAAGTCATAGTATAAAAGACTCCGAAAGATCAGTATTTTCGCAAAAAGAACAGCTTTTGAAAAACAAACAAATTGAACTGAATTTGTGTGCTTAAAAAGAGAACCTTCAGCTTACTGATTATATCACGGAAAGCTAGGTTTCGTAGTGCGATCGCCCCTAGGCTGTGGGAGTTTATCAAGGCTCACTTTCACAATCCATTCCTGCTTTTCTAGAAACTTTAAGCTATCTTTTTGTAATCAAAAATTTGAGCATTTCAAGAAAGTTTTAATCACGATTTTTAATCACCCTTGAGTCAACACGAATTGAGTGTTTAGATTGTTTTTTCACCTATCCAAAAAACCTTCAAAAGTATAGTGCTATGGGTTGCAATTCAGCGGTGTTTGCTTCACGCTCTAATAAGACCAGCGATCGATCGCATAGCTCCAAGCCACTGAATAGTTGAGAGCAACCATCAACGCTAAGCAACCAATTTTGAGCCAAGTAGGAGAACGAGAAAGGCGATCGCCCAACACAAACCACACTGAAAACAACACTGCACCATAGCGAAATATATTAATTAGCTCACCCTGTTGCAGCATCACGACCAACGATAACGCCGTATAGACAGCCATTGGGCGAGACACCCGCCACAGCAACACGGTTCCGCCAATCAACAGCCCATAAACCGCATGATGCAAGACGGAACCCAACTTGGTATTTTGCCAGGGGTTACCAAACCACAGCGTTTGCAGCATCGAAAACCAGGAAGTGGCATGGCTCCAGTTTGACCGCGCTTGCACCGATTGCCAAGGGTTGCCCGTTTGCCAATATTGATACAGCGGAAACAGCAGCATGATCGCAATGCCGCCTAGGCAAACGAAGGCAAAATGGCGCAGTTGAGTGATGCGATCGCGTTGATGCCCCGCAATAATCAGCGCAATCGACACAATCACAAAAAGTCCTTGAGTGCGCGTTAACCCAGCTAGCCCCGCCAAAACAGTTGCTATTGTGGGCTTTTGGAAAACGGCAGCGGTAAAGGCAAGATACGACAACAGCAGAAACAGCGATTCGGTATGGTGGGAGTGAAAAATGAACGATCCGGGCGAGTAGAGAAACAGCAGCCATCCCCAAATTGTTTTGGGCAATAGACCTGCTTGAGTTGCTTCAGAACGTTTGGGTGAGGCTTGCAAATAAATCACTGCTGCCAGCCAACCCAAAAAAATTAACGAAGATAGCAGTGTGCCTGCAACTTGCGGTACTGCCAATAATCCCGTTCCCCATGCCCAACCGCGAACCAGCAAGGGATAGAGCGGGAAAAACGCCCAATTTGTGCCCTCATAGCCCTGAGTGGCAATGATGCTGTAATGCTCTGCATCCCAATTATTGAGCAGCGTTAACCAAGATATATTCTGTTTGTGGGCGATCCACAGCCACAGTAATCCATGCTGCACCCAAACCGCGATCGCCAAACTGGGGTAAAGAAAACTAGGTCTTGCCAACCAGTTAGACTGATTCATTTGATCCCACAGGTATTTTGAAATAGAAACACATCATCTTGCTGAAAACGAAGCTGAAAGCAGGGGGTTTTCTGTGCCTGATTGACCAACTCCAACACTATTTCAGGAGTGCTTAACCCTCCAAGATGGCGCTGATTTAGCTGGAGCTAAATCAGAATCTTGAGTGGTGACTTGGGCGATCGCGGTGGCACAAAAGCCTTCAACTTGCTCACGGCAACATCACCATGCTTGCCTTTGTCTAGAATTTTGGGCGTTGCTGAATTGATCTATGAACGCCTAAATTTGCCCTAACCCTAACCCTCTCCCAACGGGCGAGGGAATAAGATTTTTAGCTCCCTTCTCCTTGGGGAGAAGAGTTGGGGATGAGGGAAATCATAGCTGCAATCAGCAACGCCGAATTTTGCACCAATCTCAATAGCAGCTTTCCCCCACCAGAAAATTCATTTCCTGGCTTATAGGAAAAGTCTTCTAAAGAAGACTGGGTAAAGGTTTTAGTCCATTTTAATGGACTTGAGATATGAGCTTGGAATTTAGGCATTGCTGAGTCTGGGGATGAAATTTGTAGGGGCAATCCCTTGTGGTTGTCCTCCATCTACGTCAGGGTTAGGCACAAGACCTACCCCTACAGTCAAAAATCATACTTGCATTCAGCAATGCCGGAATTTATTCCAGGGCGATTACCGCGACAGATGCAAGATGTCAATTTAATGATAGTGAGAATCTGACTCTCTATTTGGAAAGATGCGGTGCCGTCACATTAGGAAAACTTGCGAAATTGCGTCTGACCCAATCCATGCCGACTTCATTGTTCAGTTTGATTTTCTGAGGCGCATCAGGATAAATCTTGCCTAAAATATCTGCATCTTGATCCACAACGACCTTGCCAAATTTAAGATAGGTTCCACCCAACAGCTTAAAGACGGGATGCTTTGCCTGCCCAAAGAGCAAAACGTAAGTCCGGGTGCAGTTTTCAGCTTCTGGCACAAAGAAATGACATTGTGCCGCCTTCCCAAAGGGCATTTCTCCGTGAAAGATCACCAGAGAGGGGAAGTGATTTTCTAGATGCGCTTTAATGATGCGGGGAAGCAACATGACATCTGGCTTGCTTAACTTCTCTGCCAGAGAATAGGGAGCGGTGGGCATGTCATAAAAGGCGTGAGACTGATGTCCGTTATCAATAAACTGGTGAAACTCTACCTCTGTAATCCGAAATAAGTCTCGGTGGGTGCCGTTTTGATGATTGTAATCGTGCATGTTCAGCAGCATGTTCAGCAAATCGGTCTTAACGCTGCGATCGCCAGTATGTCCCACAAAATAGTAGCTATTGGCAATCTCATTTAGCACTGTGGGAATGGGAATTTTCGGCTCGTAGCCGCCATAGGACCAAATAAAATCACCTTGAATGATTAGTTCTAGAGGCTGCAATTGGGGTTAAGGTTTTTTTGCTTGAGCCGGGTAGAACCGTGCAGCCTGCTTCATCAAACTGCAACGCATGAAATGGACAGGCGATCGCGCTAGTGCCATTACTCGGTTCACACCAGCCCTCGGATAGCATTGCTCCCATATGGGGACAGGCATTGGGAAGCGCATGAACCGCTCCAGCCGTATCTTTCCACATGACATAGTCGGTTGAGTATAGGGAAATTTTTTGAGGTTGGTTCACGGTCAGCATGGACTTGTGCGCCAATAACCAAGGCGCACCGGGAAGCATTGACTGCATGATGTTCTCCGCTCGATATAAAATTGTGAAAAATCCGTCGTGTTTCAACAATATGACAGAATATTCACGTTCGTCAATCCAGTCGTCAAAAAATTTACGCCGTCAACCGAAACAGCAGCGGGGTAAAGATCGAGTCGAAAAAATTCTGGATGCAGCGGCGGCTGTCTTTGACGAGATAGGTTATCCAGCCGCAACCACTCATCTAATTGCCGCAAAAGCGGGAACGGCGATCGGATCGTTGTATCAGTTTTTTCCGGATAAAGCTGCCATTTTTAAGGCAATGGAATTGCGCCATGCTGAGCGGGTGGAGGTCTTTTGGTCGCAGGCGATCGCCTCTGGAATCGTTCAATTACCGTTGCGCCAGATGCTTCACAATTTGGTTATGGCAGTTTCAGATCTATTTGAGCAGCCAGTATCGCGGGTGATGTTTGTGCAGTTTTACACAGCGCCCGAAAATTTTCAGGCGATCGACGAAAGTATGACCCAAGAGGCAATTAACTTTATGGCAAATATCTTGATACAGCGAAACTCAGCTTTAGAACAAGCGCACGGTCGGTTACTCGCAGAAGTGTGTGTGCATAGTAGCAATGCGGTCATGCTGGCAGCACTTCGCGCTCCTGACGTGGAAGCGCGTCAACAATTGACTCAGCAAATTGAGGAGTTGCTAGTGTCGTATTTAGAGCCGCATGTAGGAGATAATCGGTCGAACGACGCAGCAAAAGTAATGAAAGTAATGAAATGTCCCCACTGCCAATCCGAGCAATTATCCAAAAATGGGTATCGTCGGGGGAAGCAGTGTTATCGCTGTAAAATGTGTGAAAAACAGTTTGTGGAATCTAGGCTGCCTACTGAGATTACCCAGTAAAAAGCTGATTATTTGGAATTTATTGAACCTTGCATACTGTGCAATTTACGGAGCAATTTACGGACTGCGATATTTCCTTTTCAAAAAAGTCTCAATACTTTTACGGTCGCTTATTGGTGCTGCCAGTGCTAGCGTCTTGGAAAAACGTTTCTAAGTGCATTAATTTGCTGTTCTTTTAGGTTACTCATATGCTTTCCTTTCTGGTTGGCGCTGGTTCAGCGATCGCTCCTGCTATAGGGCTTGTAGGGACTTTTTCAATCCTTAGCCTAATTATCGGGGCAGTATCTTTTCGCCGAAAGATTCATCAGCTTGAACAGTATCACGCTCAAGAATTGCAACAGCGTGAGGCTGAACTCAATCAGCGAAATTGGGACTTAGAGTTTAATGTTCAGCAGCGCACCACTGAATTGCAGCATTTGAGTGAGCGGCAGTTCGCCTTATCGGAAGTCATCAGCAAAATTCGGTCTTCCTTAGATCTAGACACGATTTTTAACCTAGCTGCAACGGAAGTTCGCCAACTGCTACAGGTCGATCGCGTGGGGATCTTTCGTTTCTATCCTGAATCGGGCTACAACGAAGGTGAATTTGTCTCCGAAGCAGTGCTATCGCCCTATGATTCGGCTTTGAAGATTCGGATTCACGATCATTGCTTTGGCGATCGCTATGCGGCGTACTATGCCAGCGGTCAGATTCAAGCCGTCGGCGATATTTTCAACGCAGGGCTATCTGATTGTCATATCGCGGTGTTGTCTCAATTTCAAATTCGTGCCAATCTAATTATTCCATTGCAACGAGGTGAGACTTTGTGGGGCTTGTTGTGCATCCATCACTGTTCTGCGCCCCGCGAGTGGCAGGCAGCAGAGATTGATTTTGCTAAACAAATTGCCCTTCAGCTTGACGTTGCCCTTTATCAAGCAGAACTATTAAGCCAAACGCAGCAAAAGACTCAACAGATTGAGCGATCGCTGGAAGAATTAAAGCAACTCCAGCTACATCTCGTGCAAAACGAGAAAATGTCTGCGCTGGGGCAACTGGTGGCAGGCATCGCCCACGAAATCAATAATCCGGTGAATTTTATTTACGGCAACATTAACTATGTGGATACCTACACTCGTGACCTGTTGGAATTGTTGCAGCTTTATGAGCAGTACGACACCTCTGCTAGTCTAGAGGTGCAGGAAAAACTAGAATTGATGGATCTCGATTTTCTAGCAGAAGATTTGCCGAAACTGTTGAAGTCTATGAAAATTGGGTCTGAGCGCATCCGAGAAATTGTTCTGTCGCTGCGGAATTTTTCTCGTTTAGATCAAGCTGAAGTCAAAGAAGTGAATATTCACGATGGGCTAGATAGTACGCTGCGGATTTTACAACATCGGCTCAAGCCAACCGCTCTCCGATTTGGCATTGAAGTGATCAAAAACTATGGCGCGTTGCCATTGGTAGATTGCCTTGCAGGTCAGCTAAACCAAGTATTTATGAATCTGTTAGCCAATGCGATCGATGCCCTCCAAGAATTTTCTGAAAGCCTGCCGCCCGATGAGTGTTTTCAGGAAGGCAAAATCACGATCACCACTCAGGCGATCGATTCTACTTGGGTGCATATCTCTATTCGAGATAACGGTTCTGGGATTCCAGTAGCAGTACAAAGCAAACTATTCGATCCATTTTTCACCACGAAGCCCGTAGGTAAGGGGACTGGCTTGGGGCTATCCATTAGTTATCAGGTAGTTGAGCGGCATGGAGGCACTTTGGAATATCTGCCGCTCCCCGAGCGCGGGGCAGAATTTCTGATTAAAATTCCAATTCGACAGAAGCGTTCGGACTTAAAAGATAGTTTGAATGTAAGAGTTGCATCAATGCCAATCTAATCTCTAATTCGGAAATTGGTCGGGCGATCGCGGAAATACTCAGCGGTTCTACAAAAATGGCTAACAACTGGCTCTAAGATCGAAGAAGCGCGATCCGTCTCCCGTTGCTTTAGTCAGAGTGAAGAAATGCTTGATACCTTAAGTTCCAGTTCTGTTTTAGAAGTTTTAAAGCCGGTTCAAGATCCCGAACTCCAAAAAAGTTTGGTGGACTTGAACATGATCCGCAACGTCGAGGTTGATCAGGGCATTGTTCGATTTACTCTCGTGTTAACCACTCCAGCCTGTCCGTTGCGTCAGTTCATTGTGGAAGATTGCGAGAAAGCCGTTCGCACGCTGCCCGGAGTGCAAGAGGTGGTTGTAGACGTGACGGCTGAAACACCTCAGCAAAAAGCCCTACCCGATCGCCAGGGGATTGGCGGCGTGAAAAATATTTTGGCAGTGTCCAGCGGCAAAGGGGGCGTGGGTAAAAGCACGATCGCCATCAATATTGCGGTGGCTTTGGCACAAGCCGGGGCAAAAGTAGGATTAATTGATGCCGACATTTACGGTCCCAACGCGCCGACTATGCTAGGGCTAACCGATGCAAAAGTGACGGTGCAGCAGGGCGCAGGTGGGGATATCCTAGAACCTGCCTTTAACCACGGCGTAAAGCTGGTTTCCATGGGCTTTTTGATCGATAAAGATCAGCCTGTGATCTGGCGAGGTCCCATGATTAATGGCGTAATCCGTCAATTTCTCTATCAAGTGTCATGGGGTGAACTGGATTACTTGATCGTGGATATGCCGCCTGGAACGGGTGACGCGCAACTGACCATGGCGCAGGCAGTCCCCATGGCGGGCGTGGTGATTGTGACGACTCCTCAAACCGTGGCGTTATTGGATGCACGACGGGGATTAAAAATGTTTCAACAGCTTGGAGTCTCCGTTTTAGGCATCGTGGAAAACATGAGCTACTTTATTCCGCCAGATATGCCTGATAAGCAATACGATATTTTTGGTTCGGCAGGCGGCGAGAAAACTGCCAACGAGCTTCAGGTGCCGTTATTGGGCTGTGTGCCGCTAGAAATTCCATTACGGGAAGGCGGCGATCGCGGTGTGCCCATTGTCTTAGCTGATCCTGAATCGGCTTCAGCCAAAGCGCTGACGGCGATCGCTCAGCAAATTGCAGCGAAGGTTTCGATCGCCGCATTGACATAGAATTTTTTCCGACTTAACTTAACTGAGAATGAAGGTTGCAAAAACTGTGAACGATTTAGTAGGTTTTTCCTGATTCATGCTACACAAATCGCTGCCCAAAATTCGCTGGAAAGCCCTAGCTCAGCCCTGGCAAAATATAGACTGGTGGTTGTTTATTTTCCCGATTGGACTGACTATTCTAGGTGGTGTGATGATTCACAGCATCGAGTTGAGCCAAGAAGGGGCAAATTGGGCATCTCAACATTTGATCACTTGTGGGATAGGGATTGTGTTGGCGCTGGCGATCGCCCGTTGTCGGTATGATCGATTGCTTCAGTGGCACTGGATCATCTACGGCATAACGATTTTGCTGCTGCTAGCGGTGAAATTCTTTGGCACGGAAGGGCTGGGTGCCCAACGCTGGATCACGATCGCAGGATTCAATCTACAGCCTTCAGAATTTGCCAAACTGGGAGCCATTATTACAATCGCCGCCCTGCTCAGCGATCGTCCTGCCTCAACCATCCCAGCCGCCTTACGGGTCATAGCAGTAGTTGCCGTTCCGTGGGCGCTCGTTTTTCTAGAGCCAAACCTAGGAACCTCCCTGGTTTTTGGTGCCATCACCATGGGCATGTTGTATTGGGGCAACGCCAATCCGGGATGGCTGCTGCTGCTGCTCTCTCCATTCATCTCTGCAATTCTATTTAACACTGCGCTACCCTTTTGGTTTGGCTGGATTGTCGTTGTTGGCGTGGTTGCATGGCGCAGTTTGCCCTGGTATCGGCTCGGAACGTTGGCGGCTGTGGTGGTCAATTTGGTGTCGGGCGGTTTGGGACATTTGCTTTGGGGTTTGCTGAAGGAATACCAAAAGAAACGTCTGATTCTTTTTTTAGATCCTGATCAAGAACCGCTTAAAGGGGGCTATCACTTAATTCAGTCACGTATTGCCATTGGTGCCGGAGAACTGTGGGGCAGAGGGTTATACAAAGGAACGCAGACGCAACTCAGCTTTATTCCAGAACAACATACCGACTTTGTTTTCACCGCGATCGGCGAAGAATTAGGCTTTGTGGGCGGCATTCTAGTCCTGATTGCCTTCTGGCTAGTGTGCTTACGGCTGGTGATTATTGCTCAGAATGCTAAAGATAATTTTGGCTCACTGATTGCGATCGGCGTTTTTTCAATGATCGTGTTTCAGGTTGCCGTGAATGTGGGGATGACAATTGGCTTATCGCCGGTGACCGGGATTCCGCTGCCCTTTTTGAGCTACGGTAAATCTGCTTTGCTGATGAATTTTTTGGCGATCGGCGTGGTGCAATCGGTTTCCAATTTCCGACAGCGGCTAAAATTTTAGCGAGCAAGATAATTGATTACCATTTCCAATTATCGGGATAGACAAAAACCAATCAAACGGCTGACCATTCTTGCCTGTCACCTTGTAAGCTGGTCTAGTGAATATATCTGAGCAAACGCTATGATTTTTCCGGGTTCAGTGGTTCGAGTGATTAACGCGCAAGATACTTACTATCAGTTTCGAGGACTGGTTCAACGGATGAGCGATGGCAAAGCGCTAGTTTTGTTTGAAGGCGGCAATTGGGATAAGTCAGTCACATTTAAGCTGTCAGAACTTGAGGAAGTAGACTTGGCAACCGCAAAGAAAAAGGGGAAATAACTCAGGTTTAGTCTTTAAGACTAAGCTTAAGATTAAGCTATGAATGAATCTAGCTTAGAAGTCAAAAATTTCCTGCTTGTCTCATGCGTCTTCCTCTTCCTCAGTTTGCTGCCCAAAATCGCCAGCCAAACCACATTGCAGAGGTGATTGAAACTTCTACTACGGAGTTTTTAGCCCAGTGCTTAGATCCTGATGATCTGAGTTTTCCCGCGATGCCGCCCTTTGGCAGTTGGGTGAAGTCGGCAGAAGAAGAGTCAGGAAATCAAGTTTATGCGATCGTCTACTCTGCTTCTACCAGTCCGATCGATTCGGTACATCGGGCGCGGGCACTGGGTTTATCGCTGCAAGAGTTGCGAGAACAACAGCCGCAAATTTTTGCCATGTTGAAGACGGAGTTTCGGGCGGCGATCGTGGGGTTTGAACCGTACTCCTCTAGAAATAATGGGGTCAAGCCAGATTCAGCCATAATCTATCAACACTTGCCGCCGCGTCCACCGCAACTCCATCAGGCGGTGTATCAATGCGACACGGATGAAATTCTGCGCTTTACGGAGCGGCTCGATTTTCTGCGGACATTGCTACAAATGAACGGCGTGCCTGTGGATGCTTTAGTCGCCGCTATGCTGCGGGAAGTCTATGGGTTGCGACGGGCAGACCGCGACTGGTTGGTGCAAGCCGGACGAATGTTGAGCCTTTACTTAAAAGATGATTACGATCGCCTTCGCACCATTTTAAGTCAGGTTCATATCTAAAATTCGCACTAAGATCGAAGAGTATATCCAGCCTGACATCTTCGCGTGACATCAACCCAAAGTTTGCCCTTACTTCAAGATCCAGAGCGCCTAGAGACTCGATTGAAAGAGATTCCCCCAGAGCCGGGAGTCTACTACATGAAAGATGCGACTGATCAGGTGCTTTACATTGGCAAATCGAAAAAGCTGCGATCGCGGGTGCGATCGTATTTTCGCGAGGACCATCACCACAGTCCCCGGATTGCGATGATGGTGAGGCAGATCGCCGATATTGAGTTCATCGTCACGGATACTGAAGCCGAAGCCCTTGCCCTAGAAGCCAATCTAATCAAGCAGCACCAGCCCTACTACAACGTGCTGTTGAAGGATGACAAAAAATATCCCTGGCTCTGTATTACCTGGTCTGAACCCTATCCGCGAATTTTTATTACCCGCAAGCGTCAGTTAGGCAAAAAAGCCGATCGCTTTTATGGACCCTATGTGGATGTGGGTTTGCTGCGCCGGACACTGCATTTAGTCAAGCGGGTCTTTCCCTTGCGGCAACGCCCCCAAGCCCTGTTTAAGGATCGCCCCTGCCTCAACTACGACATGGGGCGCTGTCCGGGAGTGTGTCAGCAGCTAATTTCCTCGGAAGACTATCACAAAATTGTTCGTAAAGTAGCGATGGTGTTTCAGGGGCGGATTGATGAACTGGTCAACATTCTGTCGATTCAGATGGAAAAAGCTGCTGAGGAGTTGAATTTTGAAGTGGCAGCCCGGATTCGCGATCAGATTGCTGGCGTAAAAACGTTGGGAGCCGATCAGAAAGTGGATTTGGCGAACGATACGGTATCGCGGGATGCGATCGCTCTGGCTGCCGATGACAATCATGCCTGCATTCAACTATTTCAAATTCGCACGGGGCGCTTAGTGGGTCGTTTGGGGTTCGTTGCCGATGCCCAATCGGGCACTCCAGGAGAAATTCTTCAGCGGGTTTTAGAAGAACATTATCAGCATATCGACCCGATCGAAATCCCCGGTGAGATTTTAGTGCAGCACGACCTGCCGGAAACCGATATGTTGGCAGAATTTCTCAGCACTGCAAAAGGACGCAAAGTCACGATCATTCATCCCCAGCGTCAAACCAAGGCAGATCTGCTCGAAATGGTGGAACGCAATGCAGGCTTTGAGTTGGCACGCGCTCAACGCTTTGCCGATCGCAACACCCAGGCAATGCAAGATCTGGCAGAATTGCTGGATATGCCCGACTTTCCACGCCGAATTGAAGGCTATGACATCTCGCATATTCAAGGATCAGATGCTGTTGCCTCCCAGGTTGTTTTTATTGATGGACTGCCTGCAAAGCAGCACTACCGCCATTACAAAATCAAAAGTGCCAAGGTAACGAGTGGACATTCAGACGATTTTGCGTCAATGGCTGAGGTCATTACTCGGCGGTTTCGTAAGTATGCTGCCTTGAAAGAGCGAGGCGAACTGGTGAAAAGCGACGAGGCTTCGGTACTCGATCGCCATGTGAGTGCCACTTCAGACTTTCCTGATTTAGTGATGATTGACGGTGGCAAGGGTCAGCTATCGGCTGTAGTCACCGTTTTGCGAGAGATGAATCTGCTGGAAGAGGTGCGCGTGGTCAGCCTTGCCAAGCAGCGGGAAGAGATTTTTTTGCCCGGTGAGTCGCTGCCGCTGCCCACAGAAGCAGACCAGCCTGGAGTTCAACTTTTGCGCCGTTTGCGAGATGAGGCACACCGATTTGCAGTCAGTTTCCATCGACAAAAACGGACAGAACGGATGCGGCGATCGCGCTTGGATGAAATTCCTGGATTGGGCTTCCATCGCCAAAAGTTGCTGCTCTCCACCTTTCGCTCGATTGATTATTTGCGAGAAGCTAGTCCGGAGCAAATTGCCACGGTTCCTGGCATTGGTTCCCGCTTAGCCCAGCAAATTTACACCTACTTTCATCCCGCTCACGATGACAGTCCTGCTGAAGCTTCTTTTGTATCTACGCCTGAAACTCACTCAGCCTTGAACAATGAGGAAAATTCTGCAATATCGGAAAGTCATTAACGAGGATCCTGTTCAGCTTTGAGGATAGTTTGGTCGCGATCGCACTACTAATTTTCTTGCAACCCATTACTCAAATCCGCGATCGCCCAACACATCAAACGCCACCTTTGCCACTAATGTGCTATCGATGCCGCCAGAATACGCAATCAGCGATCGATGTTTGGCGAGATGGAGCGATCGTAATTGTTCCAACTTATCCAAATAATCTCCCTGCATCATTCCATCTCCCCCTGCCCAAACATCCCAGACAAGTCATCCTTCTATCTCTACCTTAGCGTCTCCAGACCATAGAAAGTGGATAGGGAGCAATCCATTAGCACGAGCAAAAACACTACCGCAGAATGTCTATCAGCTTATCGATAACTTCATCTAGCTTTTCAGGCTTAAGCTGACCCACTGTAGACAGAATGATTTGCCGATCAGCAGTAAACAGTCGATTGGGGCGAACGTTACTGTCCTGCTTCAAATTTCCAGAACTAAAGTCTTCGGTTGTAATAGTTATTGCATAGGAATCTCTAACTGTCTGGCTAGTAATTTGACAAAGAATTAAGTCATCACCCGATAAAACTGCAACTACCAACGCAGGTCGCCGTTTTGCCTGACTTAAATCTGAGAAAGGAAACGGGACAACAACGACATCACCTTTTATAAATTCTGCCAAGCCTCGTCCTCCTCTGGACTCAACCAATCCTTGCTCAAAGAGGATTCACTAAGAACAGCGACTTCTAAAAGTTCAGATCGATGCTTTTGCTTGAGGAACTGCAAGAAGTCCAATACTTCTACAATTAAGAACTCTGGAACTTGTTCAATTTCCTTAATCAGTGAATCTTTTGCATTCATACCCTTAAAGCCGCTTGGAAGATTGCCAACACTGGGAATTGGTCAAAAATTGAAATGTGCTATCTAGCCTAACTCAAAGAGCCAAAAACGTTGATTAGGGCAGCGGAATGCCGACCAGCTTTAAAGCGAGAGGAACGATCGCCTTTGCCGCCTCACTAACCGTAGTTTCACTGGCTTTATTCGCCATCGTTTTACCCCAGCCCACCAATTTCCCCATCACGGTTGGATTGCTTTCCGCCTGTTTTGCCAAATCCGTTGCCACTTGCTCTTGGGCAACTTCAACCGTTACGCCGGTTTGATGCTTTGCGCGGAGCGAAATTCAACGATAGTTGCCACTTGCTCTTGGGCAACTTCAACCGTTACGCCCGATTTCTGCCACTGGTTCGATAGCTCCTGAATTTGCGCCGCCGCCTCGGTCAAATCCTGGCTCATGTTGACATAGTTGCCCTGGATATAATTGCCGCCACCCGTATTGATAGTTTCGTAGTAACTGCCGCCGCCCGTGTTGATATTGCGAGTATCCACTGAGTTGTTATCTCCTATTACAATCACTTGTCCGGGTAGAGAGAGCATCTTTTCATAGTCTTCACCCTGTAGTCGGGCATTCTCTTTCAGTAACCCTTTATTTTCCTTAAGTAGTTCATAACTTTCCTCAAGCAGATTTTGATACTTTTGGCTGTTTGTGCCCTCTGGATAGCTTATCTTGAGCTTCACCATTCCATCGCCCAGAAGCTCGTATCCTCGAAGAAAAAGCCGATCGCCATACTCATCAATTACTTCTGTGTTGGTTTCGTTGAAGGCAAAAGCAAAGGCTCTCCAATTTATGCCGTCATGAAGAATCAAATCAAAGGTATTGCGAGCTTCCTGAAACAGCTTGGTAAATTCCCCCGACGCAAAGTTCCGGCTCGGATCACTGGGACGGCGCTCTTGAAGTCTTTCCAAAAAATTACGATTTAAGTAAATATACTCGCAATGTACATCGTCCAATATTGTCTTATTGATATTCCAGCCTTCAATGTAAGCGCGTGTTAAATTAGCACCTGCAAAATTTGCACTAGAAACTTGAGCCATTCTCAGGTCAGCACCGATGAGATTAGCATTAGTGAGATTAGCTCCTAGGAGATTAGCATCGATAAGATTAGCCTCAATAAGAATGGCTCTGGTGAGATTAGCTGTAATGAGGTCAGCCCTGCTGAGGTCAGCCTTGCTAAGATTAGCCCCGGTAAGATTAGCTCCGTTGAGGTTTACCCTCCAGAGTTCAGCCCCAATGAGGTTAGCATTGCTTAGGTTTACTTCAATACTCGGATTGTCGCTGCGCCACTGATTCCAAGCTTCGACACCTTGCTTCAGTCGTTCCAGTTGTTCCTTATCTGCCATAGGAAATTTCGTCTGCTGCGATTCAAGGGGCACTTGTTCATCCACTATGCTTGATCTCCCTGAAAATCTGCAAATTCCGGGATTGCGTTTTGGGATTTTTGTTAGAGATGGCATTGAGTTTCAATCATGGCAATTTGAGTTTGGCGGGGCAAGGTTGCCTAGATCGCGAACAATTCAGCTTTGAGTACAACAATTGCTGTTGTGAACACGACAATTGCTGTTGTAACCTCAGCGTTTCCTGTTGTAACTCGGACAATTGCTGTTGTAACTCGGACAATTGCTGTCGTGACCTCAGCGTTTCCTGTTGTGACCTCGACAATTGCTGTTGTGAACACGACGATTGCTGTTCTGAGCTTGAGCGATCGCGAAACTTTCCAAAGCGATCGCGCTGACTTCATCCTTCCTCTGGATTCACTCCCAACGCCTTTAGCTGAGCTTGCAATCGTGCCACCTGTGATTCTGCCTGTTCTGCCCGTTGGCGCTCCTGCTCAGCGCGTTGATGCTCCCGTTCCGCCCGTTCTTCTGCGCTTTGCCGTGCCAAAGCTTCCGCCTGAAGTGCCTGCACCAATTCACCCGCAGCCAGCAGTTTTTCGCCCGTGTCTTCTCGATAGAAGCCGATCAATGCGCCATCCACCTGAAGCTGTAACTGCAAAGGTTCGCTGCGTCCATCCGCGATCGCTTCATAAACCTCCCCTTGCAATCGATAGCCGCGCAACTGCTCTGGAATCCATTCACCTTTGGGATCAAACAGCCAATATTCCTGAACTTCTAGCTGCTCATACAACGTCTTTTTGGCTTCCTGATCCTGTTTGCGAGTGCCTTCGGAGGTGATCTCAAAAATGACGGCAGGCACCTGACCTTCTTCCCAGGTTTTGTAGCTGTCTCGCGCTCCCAGTGGCACGTCAAAAATCACCATGATGTCTGGAGCGACGCGCAGCTTGGGAAACCCTTGGGCGTAATACAAAAACTGATCGGCTAGAACGATCGCCCGGTCTGCCAAAAGCTGCCGCAAAATCACCACTGCGTCAATAATCGCATCGACATGTACCGACGTT
This sequence comes from Sivoneniella epilithica UHCC 1019, assembly GCF_040830845.1. Lineage (NCBI taxonomy): Bacteria > Bacillati > Cyanobacteriota > Cyanophyceae > Leptolyngbyales > Leptolyngbyaceae > Sivoneniella > Sivoneniella epilithica. The sequence goes on along the minus strand of NZ_JBFPDP010000006.1, from coordinate 13,370 downwards.
TCAGCCAACGGTTCACCATCTGAACTGGGATAAACGATTTCGGTTGAACGGGCTGTGGGCAAAACGCTCGTCATAAAACACCAGCAAAAATCGTTCCTCTATTGTATCGATGATTTTGGCTGGCTCGAATTTGTAAACGAGTTAACCTAAGCTAAGTGGCGCTGCAACACCGATCGCGGAGCGCGGCGGACTCGGCAAAGAATGGTGTCGTGTCCTAATCGGGTGCAGGCTTCATAGCGATGACAGCCCGAAAAACCGTAGTATTCGCCTTCCACATCCAGCACATCGATCGGTTCCTGCAAGCCGATTTCCTGAATTGACTCCATCAGCGCGGCAACTTTTGCCGGATCGTTTTGTCTAAATAAGGGGCGGCGAATTTTATTGAGGGGGATGGCTTCAACGCGAACCATGATACTTTTTCCAATTCATCTTATTTAAATCATAGTCGTTATGAGTATGATTTGCCCAGTATGAATCTTGAAAAAAAGTTGGAATGGAAAGGTGGAAGATTGAATGGGCGCTAAGAGATAGGATTTTGTCAAAGGTGATCGGTTGCGATCGCAACTAGACAGTATCTTAGTAGCTGAACGAGATACATTTTTTGAGTAGGTAATCGTGGCTATTGCACATCCTGATGAAATGATGAGGGCGGTGTGGTTGAGGGGCTGGGGAATGGCGGCTGGGGCGATCGCGCTGGTCACAGTGCCTTTTAGTGCTGTGGCTGCACAAGTCGCCCAGCCCACTTCATCTCCACAGGCGGCGGCAAAAGATGTGGATCTAAAAGTGGGAATTGTGCAACGGTTTGGTACACAACCGACCGATATCGTGACCTTACAAGCTCAACCGGGCGATCGCTTGACGCTCAAGTTTCCCCAAGCGAATGGCAAACCGCAAACTTTGACGACTAACACTGCAATCTTAAAGATATTGATGCAGCCTTTGCCAGAATCGCAAGTATCCGAGCGGGTTGTCCTCAGCACTCATCGCAGTTTTGAAAGTGCCGAAGATAGCGCCAACCGCTGGCGATCGCAGGGCATCCCGGTAGAAATTGCCCAACCCAAACGCTGGCAAGTATGGGCGAAACGTGATGTCTACACCACGCCGCTTTTACGTCGATTGTTGCTCCAAAGCTTACAAGTCAAGGGCATTCAAACGGCTTTTGTGGATAGCCGCCTTTTGAAGCAGCAGCCGAAAGCCGCTTTGCTTGTGAATGGCAAATCCTATCAGAAAGATACCGTGCAAATTTCGGCGGGTCGGGGAGCGATTCGGGTGCAAACTGAGTTAAAAGACGATCGCAATAAGCGACTTTATGCCGGAAGTTTGCGTCTTCAGCCCAATACTTATGGCACCTATACTTTAGTCAATCAGGTGCCCTTGGAAGCTTACTTGCGTGGGGTTGTCCCTCATGAAATTGGCACCACTACCACCTCATCTGTGCTTCAGGTACAGGCGATTTTGGCGCGTACCTATGCGTTACGAAACCTGCGCCGATTTGCCGTAGATAACTATCAACTGTGTGCCGACACGCAATGCCAGGTTTATTTTGGGTTAGGTGGTGCACATTCTGCAACCGATGCGGCGATCGCGGCAACTCGCGGCAAAGTGTTGACCTACCACAATGAATTGGTCGATGCAGTTTATTCTGCTTCAACGGGTGGAGTAACAGCCTCATTTAATGATGTTTGGGAAGGACCCGATCGCCCCTACCTCGTGACCCGCATTGATGCCGTGGCGAACCCATGGGATCTCTCACGACAGCCCTTAACCAATGAACAAAAAGCGCGCCAATTTCTGAAGCAAACGAAGGGTTTTAATGAAACTGATCAAAAGTGGTTTCGCTGGCAATACAGTAGTAGCCTAACTGAACTGAACAAAGACCTCCATGCGTATTTAAAAACCCTAAACAGCCCTTTAACAAACTTTAAAAGTATTACTCAGTTAAAGGTGGTGCAGCGATCGCCGGCTGGACGAGTTCAAAAACTGCGGGTAACGACGGATTTGGGCGCGATCGACCTGGAAAAAGACAACATTTTAGTTGCATTCTATGCGCCTGCAAGCTTGTTCTTTTACCTTGATCCGCTGCTGGATGCGAAAAAAAAGATTACAGGCTATGCCTTCGCAGGCGGAGGCTTCGGGCATGGAGTGGGTCTGAGCCAAACCGGATCGTATCACTTGGGTAAACTCGGTTGGAGCAGCGATCGCATCCTCAGCTTTTATTATCCCGGTACACAACTTCAACCCATCAACAACTCGATTGTTTTCTGGCGCGATCCGTTTGTCCAGTAAAGCATCTTTTCTGCGGGATGCACTTTTGATTAGGCGCTTTATGATCCATGCTTTATCGATTAATTTAGCATTTTTGCCGATCGCGCCAACCGGATTGGCAACCTATGCCATCAATCTATTGCCTCATCTAAAATCACTTGATCCAGCTTTATTTGTGGCACACGATCAGCCAGAATTTGACTGTTATTCTGTGCCCAATAATCTTACCCATGAACAGGGACGAAAGGGGCATTTTTCCCGTTTATTATGGACTCAGTTTCAGGCACCGAAGCTCTATCAAACAGCGCGATCGCGTCTCTTATTTTCTCCGATTCCTGAAGCTCCTTTGTGGTCAAATTGCCGATCAATTGTGACGGTTCATGATCTAATTCCACTGCGGTTTTTTCGTAAAAATACACCTCTTTGGCTTTATCAAAAATACTATTTGCCGCAGGTCTTAAATCAAGCTGAACACATTATTTGTAACTCCCAGGCAACAGCGCAGGACATCATTGATTTTTTTGGAATTCCGGTTGATAAAATCACGCCTATTTTATTGGCACATGATGCAGCAAACTTTCGCTTTCTAGAATTGCCAACTAGTAATTATTTTCTTTATTTGGGGCGCAATGATCCCTATAAAAATCTGCCGCGATTAATTAGCGCGTTTGCATCCATCCCTAATTTTTCAGACTATGAATTGTGGATTGCGGGACCCATGGACGATCGCTATACGCCCAATTTGATCCTACAAATTGAAGCCTTAAAAGTAACTCATCAAGTCAAGTTTTTGAGCTATGTTCCTTACTCAGAATTGCCGAAAATTATTGGTCAGGCGATCGCGTTGGTAATGCCGAGCCTGTGGGAAGGATTTGGCTTGCCTGTACTGGAAGCGATGGCGTGTGGCACTCCGGTAATCACTTCTAACTTGTCATCTTTGCCAGAAGTGACGGGCGATGCGGCGCTGTTGGTTGATCCGTATTGTGTGGACGCGATCGCTCAGGCAATGAGCGCGATCGCGGCTGATTCTAGCCTTAGAAGTCAACTGCAACAGGCAAGCCTGGCAAGGGCTGAACAGTTTAGCTGGACAAAAACCGGAAACGCAACGGCTGCAATCTTGCGAGAATATCTGTAGTTTAGTGACCCGCTTGTTATGACTTTATCGATCGCCGATCTCAGATTGAACTATACTCGCCAATCGTTACTAGAAACCGATATTCACCCTGACCCGATTCACCAATTTCAAACCTGGTTTGATCACGCGATCGCAGCAAACTTACTAGAACCGAATGCGATGACTTTGGCGACCGCTACCCCTAATGGCACTCCATCGGCGCGAATTGTGCTGTTGAAAGGCGTGGATCAACGGGGGTTTGTATTTTATACCAATTACAACAGTCAAAAAGGGCAGGAGTTAACGGCTAACCCGCAGGCGGCGCTGGTGTTTTTGTGGAATGAATTGGAGCGCCAAGTGAGAGTTGCAGGAACCGTTGAGAAAATTGCTGCCCAAGAGACGGAGGCATACTTTCAGAGTCGCCCTCAAAGCAGTCAGTTGGGGGCTTGGGCATCGGAGCAAAGCTGTGTCATACCAAACCGGGAGGTGCTGGAACAACGTTTGGCGGATCTCACTCAGGATTATCAAGATAAACAGGTGCCGCGTCCGCCTCATTGGGGTGGTTTTCGGGTGATTCCCCATGCGATCGAGTTTTGGCAAGGACGACCGAGCCGCTTGCACGATCGCTTGCGCTATCGGCTTGAGGCTGGCAACTGGATCATTGAGCGCTTATCGCCTTAGCAGACGAGTTGCAGACGGAGCCGCAACCAGTGAATTTCTGAAAATCGCCTCTGACCACAAGTTTTATCGCCAGTCATCTGAATCAGATCGCGATCGCGCCAACCCTCTTTTGTCTCATGCCAGCCATTTCTCCCTCAAATGTTTTTCGCTTTTTCATAAACCTTTCCAAAACTTCTTTAATTGGAATGCATAAATCGATTGTCTAATTCAGTTAAATAACTGTGGGTTTGGATCGATGAATGATGAATAACGCAGAGTATTGAGATGTTATTGCGCCCTTCTGATGGATAAGCACCCGCTCTCCAGGATTGATCCGCCAATCTAACGGATAACACTCCACATTCTCGGAATTAAATTGCAAAGTTTCTGTGAAATTCTTGAGGCAGTGGGTGTTCTCACGTAAGTATGCTGGATAATCCTTAACAAGAGAATACTTATTCAAAAGTGCGACGTTTTATCCATAGTCATGTGCGCGATTTAAAGTCGTTCCAAGGAGTTAAAAAGATTCCCAAACGTCCTTGTCTGTAAAGACGTAATTAGGAATCTGCCTCGTGATTACGACTGCGATTTGATGATAAAAACCACTGTCTCCCTATTTTTATTGCGCATAGACACAACAGAAAACATGAACAAAACTTTGAAACTCAATCAAACTCTGAAAAAGTCTCAATGGCTAAGTTTGGTAATCAACCAAGCTCTACATTCTATGCTTATCGGAACTTCAACGATTGGAACGACCCTTGGACTGTTTGCTCTCAATGAGTTTGTCCTCACCCAATCAGCTTGGATTACTTCGAGTCGTGTTGTTGCTCAAGAGGTAGCTGAACAGGTTGCGGCAAAAGCAATTCCTGCTGTTGTTCGGATAGACACCAGTACAGGAACAGGCAGTGGCGTAATTATCAGTGCTGATGGAAAGGTAATCACCAATGCTCATGTAGTGAGAGACTCTTCAACAGTCACCATTACCTTACAAGATGGAACAAAAGCCCAGGCGAAGGTAGTCTCCGTGGGTGAAGTTGGGGGAAATCGAGATCTGGCGTTATTAAAAATTGAAGGCAAATCTAATTTCCCAACGCTTCCTCCTGGAGGTACAGCTTCTCTCCGTGTTGGGCAACAGGTATTTGCGATCGGATTTCCTTTTGGAGGTAGCAAGTTTTTTAGCCAAGGCGTTGTTAGCCAAGTGAATAGCCAAAAAAGATTGATTTACACAGATGCAGCAATAAACAAAGGTAATTCTGGTGGTCCACTCCTCAATAGACAAGGAGAAGTGATTGGAATCAATACTGCTGGTCCATCAGAGAACGTCAACTACGCAATTTCTATAGATTCGGTTCAAGCATTTTTGAGGCAACCTGCGACAGGTCCAAAGCAAACTGCCTGTGTCGGAAAGCAGTCTTTACAGCAGATCAAAATGGATGGGTCTGTAATCGCTGCTAGATTAGGTCAAGGCAGTAATACTCTAAATCTAGACAAGAGTGTTTGCTCTATTTACAATTTTTCGGGTCAGGCTGGTCAGTTTTTCAGGATTGACCTAGTTAGTTTGGATTTCAACCCCTGGATGACATTACTGCGCCCTGATGGTTCACGCTTGGGCAATGATTTTGGTGGCAATGTTCCCTATGCCAGACTTCAAGGGACATTACCAGAAAACGGCACTTACCAGCTAATCACCAGCACCTTTGATTCCGGTGAAGCTGGAGCATACAGTTTGCAAATGCAAAAGTTTATCATTCTTCAGAGTGGTCGCCTTAGCGATGAATCTCCACGCTTGCCCTCTGATAACAGCCCACACGCGGAGTTTTCTTTCCGAGGAGAAGCAGGTAAGCCGATCAATATCACTGTTGAAAGTAGTGAATTCAAAACTTTTTTATTTTTGAAAGGTCCTGATGGTAAAACCATTACAAAAGACAAGCGTCGAATCTCTGGCAAGTTACCAAGTTCTGGACTGTACTCCGTGATAGTAAATGCTGAGGAAGCATCGGGGAGGGGGAGATTTACCCTAATGGTGCGTTGACTGTGAATCGTTTAGTTTTCTAGCTTTTACAGCCGTTCTTATAGCTGCATGAGTTGTGGTCTAACAACCTGGTTGGAGAGAACTGCCGAAAGATCTGGGTGGTGATTCAAAGCGTACTGATAGCCGCCCAACCAGAACATTAGCTGTCTTTGCATCAAGGGCTCATACACGTTGATGACAGCGATCGCCTTTATCTGAGTAGTCCATCCTGCGATCGCTGGATGCTTTGCTAGCCTTTTGTTACCTAGGTTTTTAATCCGACTAGAGTACTACGACGTACCTTTAAGACCATTTGTAAGTTTTCTAGGTCATTACATTGGTGAAGGTTAATGAGTAGCGGCAATCAAGGCTTGGCTAGCAGTCAACACGTTTTGTCGTGCCCAATCGTCGGCGGCGAGGATGTCTTCTAGGCTAGGATCGGGGCGATTTTGGGATTGATAGCGATCGCAGGTTTGCTCAATCAGCCGAGGAATATCTAGGAAGCGGATTTTTTCGTCTAGAAATAGGGCGACGGCTTGTTCGTTGGCGGCATTTAGCACCGCTGGCATACAGCCTGCTGCTCGTCCGGCGGCGTAGGCGAGTTGCATACAGGGATATTTTTCGTGATCGGGTTCGCGGAAGGTGAGGCTACCGATTTTCACGAGATCGAGCGGTTCCCAATTGGTAGCAATGCGATCAGGGTAGGAGAGCGCGTAAAGCAACGGCAGGCGCATATCTGCCCAACCTAGCTGTGCCAGCACTGAGGTGTCTTCCAGTTCAATCAATGAGTGGATAATGCTTTGGGGATGAATGACGATCGCGATTTGGTCATACTCCACGCCAAAGAGATAATGGGCTTCGATCACTTCCAGCCCTTTGTTCATCAGCGTGGCGGAGTCAATGGTAATTTTGCGCCCCATCGTCCAATTAGGATGCTTAAGCGCATCGGCAACGGTTACTTGCGCCAGTTTTTCTATGGGCAGGTCGCGAAACGAGCCACCGGATGCAGTCAACAAAATCCGCCGCAATCCGCTTTTGGGGACTCCTTGCAGACACTGAAAAATGGCAGAATGCTCAGAGTCGGCAGGCAGCAGTTTTACGCCATATTGCTTGACTAGGGGCAACACGACTGGAGCGCCTGCAATCAAGGTTTCTTTATTCGCTAAGGCGATGTCTTTCCCCGCTTTGATGGCAGCGATCGTCGGCAACAGTCCAGCACAGCCCACAATTCCGGTTACTACGACATCCGCTTCAGCACAGCGCGCCACCTCAATCACGCCTTCTTGACCGGCTAATAAGGTCGGCTGGGGAGAAAGATCGGCGATCGCGGCTTTCAGTTCTGGCAGTTTATCTGCATCGGATAGGGCAACAATCAACGGGCGAAATTGCCGCACTTGCTGTGCCAACAGTTCCACATTGCGTCCTGCTGCTAACCCGACTATCCGAAACTGGTCGGGATATTGAGCCGCAATGTCTAAAGTTTGAGTGCCGATGGAACCTGTAGAGCCAAGAAGAGAAAGTGCTTTCACAGTGGTGCAGTTCAGTCACGCCTTCCCTATCTTACGGGTTTGCGTCGTCAATCCTAAAGAAAATCTATATCCAATTAAAAAGGGACGCATGATTACGTCCCTCAACCCATAAAAATAATAAATTTAGGTAAAAGTCTACAACGACCTTAAACCATTCCACCTGCTGCTTGAAACCGTGCCCGCGATCGCTTCAAAGCTTTTGTTGCTTTAATAAACTCTTGCCGAGAGCCACTTTGCTGCGCTCTACCAAATTGCTCTTGGGCGGCGGTGAAGGCAACACGAGCTTCTTCCTTATCAATAGAATCGCCTCGTTCTGCACCATTCACCAAAATGGTCACTTCATCGGCATCGACTTCAGCAAAACCGCCCATTAGAGCAATAGGTATCCAGGTGTTTTTATCAGCCCGGACTCGCATCACTCCAGTATCTAAAGCCGTGAGCATGGGCGCATGTCCGCCTAACACACCAAGTTGTCCAGTGGTGCTGGGCAAAATCACTTCTTCCGCTTGAGAATCCCAAATTGTTTTGTCAGGAGCAATCACACGAACAGTTAGAGGCATAACTTAATGTTGGGTTTTGAGGTTTAAGGTTTAAGGTTTGAGTTTTGAGCAAATCTTGCCTTGCCCAAAACTCAAAACTGGACGATCGCTGCTTGCTTACTTGCCTTCAGCTTTAAGCTTTTCGCCTTTAGCGATCGCTTCATCAATGCTGCCGACCATGTAGAACGCTTGCTCAGGATATTCATCTAAAGCGCCAGATAAAATCTGCTTAAATCCCTTGATCGTATCGGTCAACGACACATATTTGCCAGGTGAACCTGTGAAGACTTGCGCCACAAAGAAAGGCTGGGATAAGAACCGCTCAATCTTACGGGCGCGGAACACAATCAAGCGATCGTCTTCAGACAATTCATCCAAACCCAAAATCGCAATAATGTCTTGCAGTTCCTTATAGCGTTGCAGCGTAGATTGAACAGCGCGCGCGGTTGAGTAGTGATCCTCTCCCACAATGCTGGGCTGTAGCATCGTTGAAGCTGAATCTAATGGATCAACCGCTGGATAAATTCCTTTAGATGCCAAACCACGAGACAACACCGTAGTTCCGTCTAAGTGAGCAAATGTGGTTGCCGGAGCAGGGTCAGTCAAGTCATCCGCAGGCACATACACGGCTTGAATAGACGTAATCGAGCCTTCCGTTGTGGAAGTAATTCGCTCTTGCAGATCGCCCACATCCGTACCCAGAGTTGGCTGGTATCCAACCGCAGAAGGCATCCGACCGAGCAACGCCGATACTTCAGACCCTGCTTGCACAAATCGGAAAATATTGTCAATGAACAACAGCACGTCTTGCTTGTTCACATCACGGAAATATTCCGCCATCGTCAAAGCTGAAAGACCAACGCGCATTCTGGCACCGGGAGGCTCGTTCATTTGACCATAGACCAAGGCAATTTTGGACTCACCAAGGTTATCTTTGTTGATAACGCCAGACTCCATCATTTCGTTGTAAAGGTCATTGCCTTCACGAGTCCGTTCGCCTACGCCGCCAAACACCGACACTCCGCCATGATTGGTTGCAATGTTGTTGATCAGTTCCATCATGATGACAGTCTTACCAACGCCTGCACCGCCAAACAGCCCAATTTTACCACCCCGTCGATAGGGCGTTAGCAGGTCAATCACCTTAATTCCGGTTTCAAATACGGAGGGTTTTGTTTCCAATTCCGTCAGCTTAGGAGCATCGCGGTGAATGGGAGAAAACTCTTGGGCATTGACGGGACCCTGTTCATCGACAGGCTCACCTAAAACGTTGAAAATTCGACCTAGGGTGATGGCTCCTACGGGAACACTAATAGGCGCACCACTATCCATCACTTCCATACCACGAACCAACCCATCGGTCGAACTCATGGACACAGCGCGAACTTGGTTATCACCTAATAGCTGCTGTACTTCACAGGTGACGTTAACTTCTGTGCCTGCTGGATTGGTGCCAACGACTCTTACAGCATTGTAAATGTCTGGCATCTTCCCATTTGGGAATTTAATGTCTAATACGGGACCAATGATTTGCGTAATGTAGCCGATGCTTTTTTTCTCTGTGGTGGTGACCATGCTTACGCCCTATTCTGTGACTCAGCGACTTGAATGTTTTTTAGCAAACAATCTTAAAAATTGTCACCAATAAGCTTATCACTGAACGGGCAATAGTTGATTGCAGAGATTTTTGCAGACGGAAGGAGAGATTTGAGAGTTTTGAGTTTTGAGTTTTGAGGTCGGAGTTTTGAGTTTTGAGGTCGGAGTTTTGAGGTCGGAGTTTTGAGTTTATACGGAATTACTCGCCACTCCGTCTGCACTTGTCTTAAACTTGGCAGGGAACTTGGGCTGCGCTATGGGAGGTTGTCGCTTGGCAGTCTTGCGTATCTAGGTAGAGTTGTCGCTTGATTTGAATGTTTCTCAGATGTTTTTTAACGGTGTCCTCGGTGATGTAAAGCGCGATCGCAATCTGTTTGCGGCTAGCACTCGCTCGGCGACGTAGCCAAACCTCGGTTTCTCGTGGGCTAAGTTTCCAGGTTTGCGCTTCGGCGATCGCCAATCCTTGAGTCGCCTGGTTTTGATCTTGCAGTCTGACCAGGAGGCAGAGGCGATCGAGGGTGTCTAGTTGCAGCCATTGCACCCAAATACGGAGGTTGATGGTGGCTGACTCGATTTCCGATTCAAGCACTATAGACTGATTGGGGTATAAATCACGGTTCTCAATGAGGGCTTGGCAGGCTTGCCAAATGATTTTAGGTAGGGTGCCTGCTTTGCCGGTGAGTTGAAGGCAAAGTTGCTTAGCTGTAGTGTTGGCATAGTGTAATTCCTGTTGATCCGTGAGGACTAAGATGCCATCCACGAAACTTTCAAGAACAGCTTGCAGCAAAAAATGGGGGCTTACTGAGTTGACCATAGTAATACGGGGGCTGATGAACTACGAGACATTAATCGTTTCGGGCTTTGAATCAATTGCGTGGTTCAAGTGATATTTGTCCTTTAATGAGTCATTCAGGGAAACCGCAGTAACGAAGACATGGACTTTAAAGGAACAATAAAAATTCTGTTCTTCAAAGATCTACATCAGTCTCTTTAAGCGTTACTGGTTTAAAGGTCATCAACCTCACATAAATAGGTGAATTAATAGTTAATTCGCCAATGATTCTTAATTTTTGTTAAAGTCATCCCAGTGCCTTAATCCTTCACATTCACGCCGGAGACTCTTGATGCTGCGCCTGGAACATATTTGTAAGATTTACCCCACGGGTGAAGTTCTAAAAGACATTAACTGGGAGGTGAAAGGGGGCGATCGCATTGGGCTTGTCGGTGTCAATGGAGCAGGCAAATCCACTCAGCTAAAAATTATTGCAGGTGAAATTGAACCGACCAGCGGTGAAGTGGTTCGTCCTAATAGTCTGCGAATTGCCTACCTCAGCCAAGAATTTGACGTAGACCCTAGCCGCACTGTCCGAGAAGAACTATGGCGAGCATTCAAAGAAGCGAATGATGTCCATGAAGCGCTAACTGAAGTGCATCGACACATGGAAACCGCCAACCCAGAGCAGCTAGATAAACTAATCCACGAAATGGATCGGTTTCAGCGGCAGTTTGAAGGCTTGGATGGCTATGGCTTGGAAGCGCGAATCGAGAAGCTGATGCCAGAGATAGGCTTTGAGGCGGAAGATGGCGATCGCTTGGTGAGTGCTTTTAGTGGCGGCTGGCAGATGCGGATGGGCTTGGGCAAAATTTTGCTGCAACAGCCTGATCTGCTGCTGTTGGATGAACCGACCAACCATTTGGATTTAGAAACCATTGAGTGGCTAGAAACCTACCTGCGCGGCATCAATACGCCGATGGTAATCGTCTCCCATGACCGCGAGTTTCTCGATCGCCTCTGCACCCAAATCGTGGAAACCGAGCGCGGTGTTTCTACTACCTACTTGGGTAACTATTCCGCTTACTTGCTGCAAAAAGAAGAAGCTAAACTCTCGCAGCTTGCCGCCTATGAAGGACAGCAAAAAGAACTAGAGAAACAACAGGCATTTGTCGATCGCTTCCGTGCCAGCGCCACCCGCAGCACCCAGGCAAAAAGCCGCGAAAAACAACTGGATAAAATCGAACGAATCGAAGCACCGGATGCTGGGGTTCGGACGCTGAAATTCCGCTTTCCACCCGCCCCTCGCAGCGGTCGAGAGGTGGTGATTATCAAAGATATGACCCATAGCTATGGCGACAAAATCCTGTTTTTGGGAGCCGATTTGCTGATTGAACGGGGCGATCGCATTGCCATCCTCGGACCCAACGGTGCTGGTAAATCGACCCTGCTGCATTTGCTCATGGGCATGGAAAAACCCACCGACGGCACGATTGAATTTGGGCAGCACAGCGTTATTCCTGGCTACTTTGAACAAAATCAGGCAGAAGCCCTAGATTTGCACAAAACCGTGATTGAAACGATTCACGATGATGTGCCCGACTGGACAAATGAAGAAGTGCGGACGTTACTGGGAAGCTTTTTATTCACAGGCTCAACCGTGTTCAAAAAGGTGGAAGCCCTCAGCGGTGGCGAAAAAGCCCGGTTAGCACTGGCAAAAATGCTGCTGCAACCCGTTAACCTATTGATTTTGGATGAGCCGACGAATCACCTAGATATTCCCGCTAAGGAAATGCTGGAAACTTCTCTGCAAAATTACGATGGCACCGCCATTCTCGTCTCCCACGATCGCTATTTCATCTCCCAAGTTGCCAACAAAATTGTGGACATTCACGAAGGACAACTGCGTCTATTTCGCGGCGATTATCACTACTACCTGGATAAAGTGGCAGCGGAAAAAGAACAGGAAAAACTAGAAGCGATCGCAGCCGAAAAAGCCGCAAAAGCGGAAGCGAAACGCAATAAGCAAAAAGAGAAATCTAAAAAAACCGCGAAAACATAGAGCGAAGAGAAGCACGAGTGCAGAGTTAGGCGAACCCTCAGACGCACAGATCTCAGTTGTTTAGTGCAAGGCAATATTAAGCTGCTGGCTATAGCTTGCCGATTAACTTGTCATACTCTGCATGAGTGCCAATCCAAAACCACGATATACCGCTTTCCACCTCAACACCCAAGGCTCGATAATCTAGCCCTGCCCGAACTGACCAATACTTCTTCCCAATCTTTTTGAAGTGCAAAGAGGGGTGAGACGGGTCAGCTTTCAGAAGCTCGTAACATTGGTCTGCCGTATCCTGAACGTTTGTAGGGAGAGCGTCATAACACTTCCAAAATCTTCGTGTGGTGTAATGCATTCAAATTTCCCGACAACGCCCCGCTTGAAACTCAGCGATCGCTTCCTCTGCCAAAGCTTCTAACTTGCCGTTTGCTACGTCTTGCTCTAGCTGTTCATCCCAACGCTGGTAATCCACATCAAAGAACCACTGCCTGAGTCGCTGAAATTCATCAGACGGAAGTGTAAGGATAGCAGCTTCAATTTGCTCAAGGGTTGACATGGTTTGACCTTATTGCGCCTTCACTCTGCATTTTAACTTGATGGAGCGATCGCTCCACTAACTAGGTTGCAGATCAAGCCCGAACGGTTATGTGGCTGACAATTGCACTGAGTTTGACTATGTCTTGTGAGCTTCTGCATAAATTCGTAGCGCCGCAGCCATTTTCTTTTCATAATCCTCACCCTGAGCCTGAGAGGATGTCTGAGAAGTTAGGGGCTACGCTAGCCGCCTGAGCATCAGACGAATCATGGCAACATAAATGAAAGTTT